>CAKUEV010000074.1 GCA_934646845.1 uncultured Slackia sp. | reverse complement strand
TGAATATCGGAAGCGAAGAACTCCGTACCCTTTGGCAAATTAAGAATCGCGCTCAGATTTATAACTTCGGCGGACGCTTTTGCGACCGTAGGAAACGAGCGAGAAAGAAGTTCGAGATAGCGCTTTTCAGCAGCATCCATACACAGGCCTCCTTGATCAATCGCCTGCAACAGCAGCTCGATTTTCAAACAGTTGGATTCATGGTACCGCGAGAAAAGAAGTCATGCCCCCAAGGAATACCAAACGGTGTATTTCATCGATGAAAAGGCGAAGGAGCGCATGGGGCATATGGCCATATCTGTTTGGAATACATGCGAAAACCGCCATTCGACGCAATGGTGTTACAAAGAATAGTTTCAGTATCATGCCTAGCGGCAGCGTAAAGTTGTTGACATATTTACGCTTTATCATTATCAATTTACCTTGTAAAGCTTCCCTGTTTGCGCATTGTTCTTTTCCACAACGGAACAACTCAAAGCAAATGCGCTTTTCCTAAACGAACCGCCTGGAATTGTCCGATTCAGGTACGCTGTCACTATGAAAGAAATCGGCAATCATGTATGAGGGAGAAGACATGGCACCGAAATCGGTCGAGCTACGCGAAACAGATGCGGGACTAACCCTCGTAGGCGACAACATGGAACTGCGTTGCGATTTCGAAGAGATGCTTCCCCGTATTAAACCTGGACGGCTTCAGCAAGAGTTGCTTGTAAAGGCGGCGAAAGTCAAAGGGGCACAATCCCCTACCGCCATCGACTGCACTGCCGGCCTTGGCCAAGATTCCTTTTTGCTCGCCGCAGCAGGCTTCACGGTGCGCATGTTCGAGCGCGACGAAACCATCGCGGCGCTTCTGGAAGATGGCCTTTCGAGGGCTGGTAATAACCCGGTGGTATCTGGCATAGCGAAAAGAATGTCGCTTGAACGTGGCGACAGCCTTCAGCACCTCGCGGCACTCGTGAAATCGGACGATGTACCTCCCGACGTGATTTACCTTGATCCAATGTTTCCCGCACGCCAAAAAAGCGCTGCGGTGAAGAAGAAGTTCCAGCTCCTGCATGTGCTCGAAAACCCCTGCGATGAAGCAGAAGAAGAAACGCTTATCCGCGCTGCGTTCGCAGCCGGTCCCCGCAAGGTCGTTATTAAGCGCCCCGTGAAGGGGGGGCACCTTGCCGGAATAAAGCCAAGTTATTCGATTGCGGGCAAGGCGGTACGTTACGACGTGCTGGTTCCGCCAAGCACGAAGCTCCAATAAAAAAGCGATGCGCTCTATGTCGCGCATCGCTTTTCAAACGATATAGAACTAAAGCAATAAAGGACGCGTTATTCATCCCAGGGATGCGACGTGAGATGCCAACCATCGCAGTAGGGACACCGATAAACAGACAAGCCGCGCTTGCCATTATGCTCACACCACGCAAGATTTTCTTCGGCCTCCGCACGCGAAGCATAACGGTTCTTCGACTCGCATGCCTTGCGACGACGCGCCGCCTCATGATCGGCGCTGGCCTTTTCCCGATGCGCCTCTTCGCGCGCGAATATATCATCCATGCCGGAAAAATCATCCAGTCCGGCAGCAAACTCCGCTTTCTGCTTCGACCATGACGAACGTTTTTTGCTGCCCATGGCGCCCTCCTCGAATGCGACCAATAATTCCTATAGACCATCTTCAATAACACGCGAAACGTTCTATATTTCCGACGCAATACCACGCACAGCGCTTTCCGCGATTCAACCTACCACTATAATAGCTAACCGCTCTGAAATAGCGACAGAAAGACTACCGTGCAAAGCATCGCCCCAAACCACAATAACCAAAAGAAGATTGCCCTCATCAACGACATCACCGGCTTCGGCAGGTGTTCCGTCGCTGTGCAATTACCCATTATTTCCCAGCTGGGCGTGCAGTGCTGCGTGCTGCCGACGTCAATCCTGAGCAATCACACGGGCTTTCCGAGCTACAGTTTCCAAGATTTCACGCCCCATATGCACGAGCATATTGATGAGTGGCGCAAACTCAACCTGCAATTCCGTGGCATTTGCACCGGATTTCTCGATTCAGCCGAGCAAATTTCAATCGTGCGCGATTTCATTGATGAATTTGGTGGTGACGACTGCGTAACGCTCGTCGATCCAGTTATGGGTGACGAGGGAAAGGCCTACGGCACCTATACGCCTGAAATGTGCGGGCGCATGGCCGAACTCGTTGCCCACGCCGACATCATCACGCCCAACATCACCGAGGCGTGCATCCTCGCAAACGTCGATTACGACCCACATATGAGCTTCGACGATGCCTTCTCGCTCGCCCAAAAGCTGTGCGATATGGGTCCGTCTAAAGTCGTTGTGACAGGTGTCGAACACGGTTCGACCATGTCGAATGCATGCCTTGAACGAGGGAGGGAGCCTTTCACCGTAACAGGCGAGAAGCTCGGCGAGCAGCGTTCGGGAACGGGCGACGTTTTCTCGGCAATCATCGCAGCCGATGCCGTAAACGGAGTTCCGTTCAGAAAGTCAATCGAAAAAGCAACGAGGTTTGCCCATGACTGCGTTCAGGCAAGCATCGATTTGGGCATTCCGCGCACCGATGGCCTCGCGTTCGAAGAGAAGCTGCACACGCTCACCCAATAGCGCTACGCAAACATGACCAAGGAAGCGTAGAGTAGTTTCCATTGGGGGCGACCCGATAAACGGTCAACCCCCACGTTCTTCCAAAACGAGAACCGAAACGGCTGCATACCACGCGAAGCGAACGGCAACCTCGCGTGCATCTCCATCAGGTCGCTCCAATAGAAACCCCACTAGGTTGAAAGAAGTTCAGAATGCTCAAAGCCGAAACAATCGTCTACCCCGTCCACAACGGACTCTACGTCAATCTCACGAACCGCTGCAGTTGCGCATGTACGTTCTGCATACGCCAAACCGCAACGGGCGTCGGCAAAAACGGCGAAGGGGCCGACAACGTACTGTGGCTCGAGCATGAGCCTTCCTTCGAGGAAGTCATGGCGGCTTTCGACGAACAGGATATGAGCGCCTACCGTGAAGTCGTTTTCTGTGGATTCGGCGAGCCAACATGCGCGTTCGAAATCCTCAAACAGGTCGCAGCCGAAGTAAAGCGTCGCTACAACCTGCCCATTCGCGTAAACACCAACGGCCAGGGCAGCCTCATCAACAGGCGGGATATCGCGCCTGAGTTCGAAGGTATTGTCGACACGGTTTCCATTTCGCTGAATACGCCCAACGCTGACGAATACCACGAACTCGTTCGCAGCAAATTCGGCGACGCCGCATTCCAAGGCATGCTCGATTTCGCGCGCGAAGTTCGCAAATACGTGCCGAACGTAATCATGACGACCGTCGAAACCACCATTTCGCACGAGGACGAAGCGAAATGCCAGGCCATCTGCGATGAACTCGGCGTACGTTACCGCATTCGCGCCTGGGTCGATTAGCCCGAGCGTCGCTATGCCGCGGCCGGCGCAACCCAATTCATCAAGTATGAAAGCATGTCGATGATTGCGACTCGAAAAGAAGACAAACTCGTCAACTACCTTTGCATGACCGGGCACATTTGCGCCGATATCAACCAAGGCGCGCTTTCGGCAACGCTTCCGTTTTTGGTGATGTACGACGGATATTCCTATACTGCGGTCGCCGGGCTCATATTCGCCGCGAATATCGCATCGGCGGTTATCCAGCCGCTCTTCGGCGCCATCGGCGACCACAGGGCATGCCCCTGGTTCATGGCACTCGGCGTTTTCCTCGCAGGGCTCGGCATGTGTGGCATCGGTTTTTTCGATGCCTATTGGACGGTGCTTGCCTCAGCCATGGTATCGGGCATTGGCGTGGCGATGTTCCACCCTGAAGGCGGACGCCTGTCAAACCTCGCCGCGGGCGCGCGCAAAGCAAACGGCATGTCTATTTTCGCCGTTGGCGGCAACATCGGCTTTTTCGTAGGGCCGCTTATGGCTGCCGTCTTCCTTACCGCCTTTGGCATGCACGGAACGCTCGCTTTCCTCTTCCCCACGACCATCTGCGCAATGGTCCTGCTCGCATTCAATAAGCGCTTCCTTTCGCTAGGAATCGCCAAGAATTCAACTACGCAGAAAGACGCAAAACCCGAGCGCTGGGGAAATTTTGCCCTCGCAATGGGCGTGCTTTCATGCCGATCGATCGTCGAATACGGACTTATGGCATTTATACCGTTGTTCTTCGTGAGCGTGCTCGGCCAAGGCGAAACGTTCGGCTCGCTCATGCTTTCGGTATTCGCTATTGCGGGAGCCGTTGCAACGGCGATATCGGGCCGCATCACCGAACGCGCAGGCGTGTTCAGAATCGCCTATCTCTGTTTCGGAATTCTCGCTTTATGCCTGGTCGCGTTCGCATTCAACCGCTCACTCGTCTCGGCCGTGGTACTCGTGTGCTTGCTCACCTGCGCGGCCAACCTGTTCTACCCTTCTTTCGTCGCCTTGGGCATGAGCTACGTGCCCCGTCATCTGGGAACCGCATCGGGTATATCGTACGGCGTCGTTATTTGTGTTGGCGGCATTGTGGAGCCGCTTTTAGGAATGGCGGGCGATGCCTACGGCCTTCCGCTGGTAATGCTCATTATCGCGGGCGTTACCGTGATCGGGCTTGTCATGGTTGCAATCGTGAAACGCCACAACTAGCAAAAGCGACAGGAAATACCACCCCAGATAAAGAAGGAGCGCCCTTCAATTAGACGCCCCCTTCTTGCGCATCGCGACGCGGCCACATGTCACATCAACGGTTCTGCATTTTTGAATCCAACCGTTGGCGCTATCGCTCACCGGCAGGCTGCGCAGGCGCGCACGCTTTCATTTCATGCAGCTCCATCTCTGGAACAACGTCGGTCTTTTCCGCACGTTGCTTCAGCATGAGCGCCACGAGCAAACCACACACAGCCAAAACAAACGTGAACGCAAAGCCCCAATGCGATCCGGCCGTGAAGGCCTCTGCCGCAGATGTGCCGCCAGCAGCGTAATAACTCGCCTGGCCCAAGCCCAAAAGGCTCGTCGCAACTGCGGTCGCGATTGCACCAAGCACCTGCTGCATCGTATTCAACGCAGTGGAGCCATCGGCGGAAAGCTGCGGGGGCAACGAATTTAAGGCACTCGTCTGGCACGGAGACATAGCGAGCGGCACGCCGATCATGAGCACGATATGCGCAACAATCACGTATGCGATCGTGCTCGACCCCATCGCAAGCAGCAACATAATCGAACCCGCAATCGAAAGCGCGAAACCAATACGCGCGGGAATGCGAGCGCCCACGCGGTCGTACAAGCGACCAGCAAGCATTGATACAATGGCGTTCACGATGCCGCCCGGAAGCATGATAATGCCCGTCATGGCAACAGCGACACCCATTGCATTCTGAATGAACTGCGGCAGCAAGAACATCGCCGAAAGCGTGATGCCGAAGTTGAGCATCATGGCAGCACCGCCCAAAACGAAACCGCGAATGCCAAAGATGCGCACATTGATAATGGGCACATCGATCATCAGCTGACGGCGCACGTACCATACAAGCGCAACAATGCCGCACGCGAGAGGCGCAAGAACCTGAGCGCTCGCCCAACCGTACGAGCTCGCGAGGCCGACGCCAAGAACAAGTCCGCCGAAGCCGATGCATGAAAGCACACACGAAAGAGCATCGACGCTCGGTCGCGTCAATTCATAGGGGTTCACGAGGAATTTCGAAGCAAAGGCGACACCAACCGCAAGCACACCAACGAACGAGAAGAAAATCGCGCGCCAGGAAAAGATACCCAAAAGAATGCCCGAAAGCGTGGGACCAATGGCAGGAGCGAACATAATAATGAGTGCCGTCACGCCCATTGCCGCACCAATTTTGCAAGGAGGAAACACCTCGAGCACCATAGAGAACATCATGGGAAGAACCAGACCCGTGCCGATGCCTTGCACCAGTCGCCCAAACAACAGCACCTCGAACGTAGGGGCACAGCCGCTCACGAGCGAACCTGCGATAAACATACCAAGAGAAAACAGCGTGAGCTTGCGAATGGAAAACCACTTCATAAGAATGCTCGCAAAAGGCATGACAAGGCCGATTACCAGCATGTATCCAATGACGAGCCATTGTGTGATGGCGGTATCGACGCCAAATGCCACGCCAAGCTGAGGCAAGGCGATATTCAAGCACGTCTCGCTGAACATGCCGGTAAAACCACCCAGATACAAACCCATCATTGTGAGATAGGGGTGCGCAACCTTCACGCGCGCTTCATTAAAACTATGAGACATAAATGTGCGACCAATTCCTTTCAACAGAAGCCAATAAACGTGGCGGTCGGGCGATAACGAAACCCGAAAAGCTCGTAACATACCTTTTCAATGCAACAAAAAAAGAGCCCCGCAAGGACGATAAGCTTTCATCCTTGCGGGGCTCTTGAGCCCATGACTACCACTAATTGATTCTTTTATAGCAGAAAAGCACGCCGTTTCGTAAGCGTTGAAATTGTGAATTTACATTCGTCTTGGCGTAGGAGCGAGATATGCGATTATGAACGAATTTCATTCGCTCATCTGGGATAATGTCGATTTCCTTCCCAAAAGAAAGCAGAATGCGTGCAGCTTAATGCGTGTCGGCCACTTTCATGTTGGCAGAGACGGCCCGAATTCAAAAGGAAATCCCACGCATAGCATCACAAGCACTCAACGCCATTCAACGAGCGCGTAACGGACGCCGAACAATACCCCAACCGCACTTGTGTAGCCAAAAGGGCCGTCGCATGATGGACACATCGAAAAGAGCGGGAAAGGAGATTCGCATGTGCACAGCAGTTCGTTTTTCAAATGAAGAAGGATCCGTCTTCCTTGGCCGCAACCTCGATTGGAGCTGCGGATACGGCGAGAACGTTCGCATTATGCCAAAAGGATTCATGATTCCTTGGGCGTTTGACGAATCGACCCCGGCAAAACATGCCGTCATCGGCATGTGCGTCGAATTCCAGAACTACCCCCTGTTCTTCGACTGTGGAAACGACGCGGGACTTGCCGTGGCCGGCCTGAACCACCCGGGATGCGCTGAATACGCGCCGAATTCCATCAAGGGCAAAACCAACATCGCGGCATACGAATTCCCCACCTGGGTAGCAGCCAATTTCGAAACCGTCGATGAAGTCGAAGCTGCGCTCGCAAATTCGCTCATCATCGAAAAGCCCTTTAACGAGTACTTCCCCGTTTCATATCTTCATTGGATCATTGGCGACGCCACGCGCTCAATTGTTGTTGAGTCGCGCGCCGACGGCCTGCACGTGTTCGACAATCCCGTCGATGTGCTGGCGAATCATCCAAACTTCGAATGGCACCTTACCAACCTTCGCACATACATCACCGCAACGCCCGATATGCCCGTACCTGCCACATGGGGTCGCGCCGAACTTGCACCCTTCGGCGCAGGCGCCGGAATGAGGGGCATCCCTGGCGACGTATACTCCCCCTCGCGCTTCGTGAAAGTCGCCTACCTCAACGCCAACTACCCCACAAAATCGGGCGAGAGCGACAATGTGGTGCGAATGTTCCACACGCTGAGTAACGTTTCGATGGTCGAGGGGGCATCGGCGATGTCGAACGGCGAATTTGAGAAAACCGTCTACACCAGTTGTTTCTCTGGCGCAACGGGTCGGTACTATTTCAATACCTACGACGATTTTGCCATTCGCTACGCAAGTCTTGAGGATGCCAAGCGTGCCGATAACAATGCGCTTATCGAATGCAAGCTGAAGAGATTCGAGTAAACGCGCACTCCCGATGGGCGTGTTCACAACCAGCACGGAAACCGCACTCACGAATCGCATCGCAACCTGGTAGAATGCAAGGGTTGAAACCAATCCGAAAGGCATATCATGATTAAAGAGCTCGTTTTTGACGATGCCATTCTGAGCACGCCCTGCGAAGCGGCCACCGCAGAAGACGCCTCCGTGGCACAAGATCTCATCGATACGCTCGCATCTATCGAAGGCGCGGCCTGCCTGGCTGCGAACCAAATCGGCGTGACCAAAGCGCTGTGCGTTTACCTGGACGAATCCGACAAGCCCCATGCGATTTACAATCCCAAAATCATGCTTGGCCTTGCCGCGTTCAAGACCGAAGAAGGCTGCCTCACGCGCCCCGAAGACCAGCTGAGCAAAGTCACCCGCTACGACCACATGAAGCTCGCTTTTGATGAGCTCGTCGATGGCGAGCTCAAGCATCGCAAGCGCGACTTCGCAGGTTGGGAAGCACAAATGATCCAGCATATGGTCGATCACTGCAAGGGCAAGCTCGTATAAGCGGCCCAAACGGGTAATATACATGAGTCGGTGCTTGAAGCGCCTGTCGTAATTCCCGTGCGCAAACAAGCAGAAACCGGAACGCACCGTTCTCAAAAGAAAAAGGCCCGTCGCATGACGGGCCTTTTAATATGAGCAGGACATTGTCAATAGGCAAAATCGGGCCTGGCCCCAGCCTTTCGCTGGAGTCAGGCCCTTTTC
>CAKUEV010000073.1 GCA_934646845.1 uncultured Slackia sp. | reverse complement strand
CTGATGGCACCACGCACCTCGCCCATTTCGTCCTGGTTCATCACGTCGGAAGAATCGGGCCACAGCTTGCCGGTTTTCTCGACGCGCTCGTACGCCTTTTTGATGCCACCCATTTTCGGCACAATGCCAAAAATCACGAGCAGCACGAATAGCACGCACAAAAACGGGTAGAAGAAGTACGGCATGATGGAATAGTAAATACCCATGGCGGAGTCGCCCAACACAGCAGCTTCAGGCTGCTCGGCGAAGATACCGCTGAAAAACACAACCCACGCGGAAATAGGAATGATCAAGCACGCAGGCGCAGACGTGGTATTGATGATGTAGCACAGCATCTCACGCGGCGTTTTCTTTTCATCGGCGATCGGCAAAATAGTGTTTGCCGTAACCAGAATAGAAAGGTAATCGTCGATAAAGATGATCACGCCGCACAGCCACGTGAGGAACAGCACCTGGCGCTCGCTTTTGACGTATTTACGCGCCCAGTTCGCCATAGCTGTAGCACCGTTGCTTTGACGCAGCAACTGCACGAAGCACCCGAACAGCAAGCAGATGATCACGATGTAGTTGTTGTCGGCGTCGCACGCCGCATCGAGCAACGCCTGCACCGTAGGCTCGAAGAAGTCGGCCCCGTAGTAGAACAGAAAGCCCAAAATGCCCGAAAGCAGAATGCTGAAAACGCATCAGCGCGTGATGAACGCGAACACGAAGAAGCTCAGCATGGGAATCAACGTGATGATTCCTAGATTGCCACCATCCACTGTTTTCCTCCTAAGTATTGATGGTTGGTTCTATCATTCAAAGAAAACCTTAGAGTTTCCCGAGCACTTCCGTCCTCGCTCCGACGTCATCTTCGAAATACCGTTTGATCTCGGCGACCCGATCGTCGCTCGGCGCGGTGAATTCTTGCTGGTGCGAACCAATATTGCGAGCTTTAGCGATGCCGAGCGCGTGGTAAGGCAAAAGCGTGATGCGACGAATGCCGTATTCGCGAACGATATCGCCCGCCGCTCGAATGGCAGCTTCACCGTCGTTCACTCCAGCGATAAGTGGCATGCGCACCGTAATCTTTGGAAGAATCGCCTCATCGGCCGAAAGCAATCGCACGTTCGCAAGAACCGGCTCAACCGAAACGCCCACGAATTCGCGATGAACCTCGTCATCGACGGCCTTGATGTCGAACAGCACATCGGTCACGCCAGGACGAGAGACAAGGTCGAGCAAAGCCCGCGACGAGCCGAAGCCCGACGTGTCCACGCAGCTTGAAATGCCTCGAGCCGCAGCGGCGTCAATGAGCGCGCTGGCGAATTCCGCATGAGCGAGCACTTCCCCACCGCTCACCGTGAGACCGCCGCCCGTATTGTCGTAGAATCCCTTGTCTTTCTCGACCTCGGCAAGCACCTCGCCAACCGTCATGAGCCGCGCAACGGGGCGCAGCGCATTCGCAAAACAGCCATCGGCGCAAACCAAACACACCGTGCATCGTGAGCGGTCGATTGAAACGCCGGCATCACCGAAAGAAATGGCATGGGCCGAACACGCTTCGACGCAATGTCCACAGCCGATGCAATTCGAGGGGCTCACGATGAGCTGCTGCTCATTCTTGATGAGCTCAGGATTGTGGCACCACGCGCATTTCAGCGGACAGCCCTTCAAAAACACCGTCGTGCGAATACCCGGCCCATCTTCGGTCGAAAACTTCTGAATGCTGCCGACAAGAGCCGAAGGTTCCCCTTCCGTATTCAATTCCACATCGAAACCGTCGAAACCCACGAGCCAACCTTCGTCTTACGCTGACAGGTGTGCGGTGCGCGCGATAATCGCATCTTGCGCAGAGCGGTCGAGCTCGGTGAAATACGCCATGTATCCAGCGACGCGCACCATAAGGCCGCGATAGTGCTCCGGGTTTTCCTGAGCTGCGAGCAGTGTTTTATTATCGACGACGTTGATTTGAATATGCTCGCCACCATGCTGGAAGAACGTGCGAATCACGCCTTCGATAATGCGGCGGCCGCCTTCGCCCTGCACGCCCTTGGGGTCGAAGCGCAGGTTGAACAGCGCGCCTTCCTGCAAATCGGGCTGGTCAATCGCGGCAACCGACTTCACCGTGGCCGTAGGTCCGCAAATATCGCGGCCCATCATAGGGCTCGACGCATCGCAGAAAGCCTCACCCGCCAGGCGGCCATCGGGCAGCGCGCCAGTCACTTCGCCATGTGGGATATTCATCGTTTGCGAGTCAATGCCAAACGCATAATGGCCACCGCGTGCATCGGGCCAGCTTTGAACCTCGTCGGCCACATAGTGCATCATTTCGCGATAAATGCCATCGACATGGGGCGAATCGTTGCCGTATTTTTCGGGCTTGTTGAGCAGCAGCTGGCGCAGGCGCTCGTAGCCTTCGAAATTCGCGTCGCAGGCGGCGATGAGCTCATCCATCGTCACGTCGCCGTCTTCAAAAACGCACTTCTCAACGGCGGCAATGCAGTCGGCCAAATTCGCCGCACCCGTCACATACATGCCGCAAGTCGAAACGCGTGCTCCGCCCTGCTGCACCGACTTGCCGCTTTCCACGCAGCCCGCTGTGACCATACTCGCAAAAATCACCGGGTAGCGATTCATATGGATCGATTGCATCAGGTTGTAGCCAATGCGAATTTGATCATACGCATGAATGATTTGCTTCTTCAGAGCGTCTTTAAACTGCTCGATATTGGTGAATTCGCGCGGATCGCCCGTGCGCAAGCCCATGAACTTGCCCGTGCGCGGGTCGATGCCATTGTGCAGCACGAACTCGACCATCTTGCCCATGTTCACGTACCCCGCATCAGGGCTGCCATCGGTTCCGCCGCCGCCAGGGCCCGCCTGAATGCAGCCGACAATGGTCCAATCGCGCGCGTCTTCAAGCGTACCACCTTTGCCAAGCGCCATCTTCATAGCGGTTTCGTCATTGAAGAAACCAGGGTTGGCCTGGCCTTCTTGAATCATTTTGCATCCAAAGTCGATGAGCTCGTGCGGCGTGGTGTCGCATACGCGCAACGCCATGACGGGCTGCGTGGTTTGCAAATCGTCGGCTGCTTGCAGGCACAGAAGCGACAAATCGTTGCTCGCATCGCTTCCGTCGCGCTTCATGCCGCCCACCACAAGAATCTGCCACATGGGATAGCCCGCGAATGCCGTGGCGTACCACGTATCGCGCACCTCATAGACCTCGCACGCCTTCAGATACAGGCATTCAACGAGCTCGAGCGCCTCATCGCGCGTAAGAATGCCTTCATCGATGACGTCTTTTTTATAGAAGGGCCACATATACTGGTCGAAGCGGCCAAAACCGCATGCCGTCGTGCACACCTCAATATGGAACATCACGTGCACGAACCACACCATTTGCACCGCCTGGGCAAAGGTTTGCGGTGGGTTTTCAGGAACGACGCGGCAATTCTCGGCGATACGGCGCAACTCGGCAGCGCGCACCTCGTTGGAGCATGCCGCAGCCTGACGCTCCGCCTCGTCGGCCATGCGATGAGCATACGTCACAAGGCCCTGCGCCTGAATAATGCATGCGCGCCAGAAATCGACCTTCGCGGCGTCTTCCTGGGTTTGCGGAACGCACGAATCAATGTTGCGCTGGCATTCCTCGATATATCCGCGCATACCCACACGCAGCACTTTTTCATGGTCGCACGTTGTCTCTCCCGACACGCCATTCTCCAAGCCAACGCACAAAATATCGTCGGCCTCGAGCTGCTGAATATATTCAGGCATCGCGGCATCGGAAATATCTTCCATCGATTTGCCCCGCCAATACGGCAGAGTTTCCAGAATGGTCGCCTTGTCTTCAGGCGAAATGCGATAAGGGTCCTTTGGACGCGTGCTGAATTCATCGATATCGCGCACGTACCAGCTGCTGCTTTGGAAATCGGGATGCAGATTCGCACCGCGATAGGCATTCGTTGGCGTACCCACAATAAGCTCGTCATCGAAAATCATGCAGCTCATGTGTTCAAGAATATGATTGACGACCTTCGCGCGGAAAACGGGCACCGCATCGCCCGCAAACTGCTTGTAAGCCTGCGTTTGCAGTACCAAATGTTCGGCCGTAATACACGGCGTGGTGTTGAAATGGCGTTCCCTCATGCGATCGATACGCGGCGTACGCATTGCATTCCTCCATATAACGAAAAAGGCGGCCTCGGGCGAAATGCCGCAAGCCGCCGATCGCGCACGCGAAACGTCAGCTTCGATAGCACTCCGCGTTCCCGCGACAGTGCGACGGGTATTCCCCGCCGCCCCAAGGCGCCGCACACGAACCCATGCGGTCCCTTCGGCTTTCGGCCTTCGCCATCACGGCAAGCTGGTTCGGCTTACCACCGTGACTGAATGCTCGAAAGCGGCCTCTATCAAAGCGATAAAATTGCAGATGTCAGGGTAACGCACTTGCTAAAGCTTTCGTTTCAAAAACGTTAACAAATTCGTTTTTTCATATTGAACGCAGGACAAGAACCCCTGTAGCTGAAACTAAGCGAACATCATGAAGATTTTCGCAAGCAAAAACCCAATAAAGCCGCATGCCGGAAACGTGATAATCCACGCCATGAGCATGTTTTTCGCAATAGACCAATTCACGCGCTTGAGCGATTTCGCGGCGCCCACGCCCATAATGGCAGACGTGTTGCAGTGGCCCGTCGACACCGGCATGCCGGTAAGACTCGCAACCAGAAGCGTAAACGTCGTGGAGAAGTTCGCCGCGCAGCCCTGATACTTCTCGAGCTTCACCATATCCATGCCGACCGACTTGATGATGCGCTTGCCGCCCAAAATTGTGCCGAGCGAAATGGCGGCGGAACAAATAACCATAATCCACAGCGGAAAGCCACTCGAATCGGGCGTGGAGCTACCGAACGAAAGCGCAATGCCCAGCATGGCGATAGACATGAATTTCTGACCATCTTGAGCGCCGTGCAAGAAGGAAAGCGCCACCGCTGCAATGTCTTGAATGATGGTGAAAAGCTTATTGGCCGCCTGGCGTTGCACGAATTTGAAAATCCACTCGATGAGGCGCGTGAAAAGCCAGCCAAGCACGAAACCAGCGACCAAGGAGAAAACCATGCCGTAAATGACCTTCGCCCATTCGGTGGGAACGACGCCTGCCCAGCCGTTCATGGCAATGGCGCCACCGGTAATGCCGGCGATCAACGAATGTGATTTCGAACACGGAATGCCGAAATACCAACACGCGATGCCCCACAAAATGGCGCCTATCATAGCCGCAACCAGAGCGTATAACGCTGAATTAGTATCACCTGAAAAGTCGACCATGCCAAACATGGTTTTCGCCACAGCGGTAGAGATATAGGTCATACCCACAAGGCCCACGAAATTAAACACAGCGGCAAGCGCAATTGCGGCATTCGGGGAAAGACAACGAGTAGAAACGACCGTCGCGATAGCGTTCGGGGCATCAGTAGCGCCAGAAACTGCAGTTACGCCAATGACCAGAATCAAAATGACGAACAAAATGGGCTGAGCCATTGCGTGCGACAAAAAATCAAAAAACGTGAGAGCCACGAAGCACCTCGTATGTAAAAGCGGCCAAATGCATGACGCGGCTTATTGTACCGAAGTTTTACCCATGTTTTACGAACACGCACAATCTGGGGAAAAGTCACGAATGCGGCACAACTTCCATCTTGGCACGACTCGCTAAAAAGTTGCTATGCCTACATATGGCATTTCAGCGGTTCTGGGTCTCGCTTTTTGACACGAACGCATCGTTGCGCGCCTGCGGCAACATTAATGCGATACGATGCAACCAAAACAAGAAACGAACCAAGGCTCGATCTTTGATACGACGAGATGGAAGGAATGGAATGGCATCTCAATCTACCATCGGCATTATTGGCGCAATGGATGTCGAGGTCGCACTCCTCAAAAAGCAAATGCAGGAATGCTGCGAAGTGCATACGACCGCGTTTTCCGGCATGGAATTCATCGAAGGCGTCATTGGCCAGACGAGCGTCGTCGTTGTGAAGTGCGGCGTGGGCATGGTCAACGCAGCCACCTGCACGCAAATCCTCATAGACCGTTTCGGCGTGGGAGCAGTGCTCAACACCGGCATCGCCGGCTCGCTCGACGCGGCCATCGAAATCGGCGATGTGGTTGTGGCGACCGATGCCGTGAACCACATCATGGACGTAAGCAACCTGGGTTACGCCGTGGGTCAAACGCCGGGCGCCGACACGCTCGCCTTCCCCATGAATGAAATGCTCAGCTGCGCCGTCGTCGACGCTGCAGCCAAAATTGGCGTGACGACGCATAGGGGCCGCGTCGCATCGGGCGACCGTTTCGTATGCAGCGATTCCGAAAAGCAGCGCATCGCAAAAGCCTTCGACGCCAAATGCTGCGAGATGGAAGGCGCCGCCATTGCGAACGTGTGCCACCTTTCGAACACTCCCTGCGCAATCGTGCGCGCAATTTCCGACAAGGCCGACGGGTCATCGAGCGTCGACTATCCCACCTTCGAAGCCCAAGCAGCACATCATTGCGCCGAACTTGTGATCCACGCAATCTCGAGCCTCGCATAAAAAGGGTTCGCTCTATCAAGAAGGCCGGACGAGCATTAAGCGCGTCCGGCCTTTTCGTTCGCAACCAAGGTTCCCTCACGCCCGCTGCATCAATAAAGGGCGAATGCCTGGATGAGAGAAAACGATTCTACGATTTTTTCCGCTCGGGAATATCGCCATGGCGATACGCTTCAAGCAAACGCTCCAAATCGGCAACGTGCGCCTTGAGCTTCGCGCCCGTATCGGTATCGGCAACAAGCGTGCGCACGCCCACGCGTTCCACCACGCGACGCGAAGAATGAATATCAAGCTCACGCTCAACGGCGGCTTGGGCCGATTCGAGGGGCTCGTGCGCGGCGAGCACAAAACCGTGCGAATTCGAGATAAGCGTATAGCCCGCAATGCCCGTTGTAGGCTGATACGCTTTCGAGAAACCACCGTCGATCATGATGACCTTGCCATTGCACTTCACCGGGTCTTCGCCATCTTTCACCTTCACGGGTACATGGCCGCAAATGATATGAGACGTTTCAGAGTCAAGGCCAAAATCACGGAAGATACCCGCAAACACGTCCTCGTTGTCGAGAAGCGCATAGAAGGGGTTCTTCACCTCCTTGCGCGCTGCCTTATCGGCAATAAGATAGAGCTCGAAAGTTGCCATCTTGCTCTTCGCAAATAAGGGAGACCCCTCGCCCAGCCACAAGTACCACAGCATATCGGCGCCGCGCTTGCGCATTTCAGCATCCTCGTCGAAAAACGCGATGCGCACCCATCGCTCCATTTCGTCATAGAGTGCGCGGCCCTTAAGCTTCTTATCGAAAACATCGACTTCTTTCAAACTGCCGTCAGCATTCAAGGGAACGCATGCATGGAACAACAGGTTGCCGTTGTCGATTTTATAAAGGCTGCCCGTTTTCAGGAAGAAACGCATATGGCGCTGCAGCTTTTCGCATCCCGTGAACGCAGAAACCAAGCGATCCATGACATCCTGCTCGCCAGGCGTGAGCTTATATGGGTCGCAAGGATCGATGGTCGGGAACATCTTGTCGGTCAGTTCGTATTCCACGCCGTCGCACACCACAGTGCCGCGTTCGTAATCGATCTTATCGAGCAGCTTACGACTCTGGAGGCCGAATGCCGGGTTCTCATCGATAAGCGCGCCTTCGACCTTGAATTGAATGATGGCCATCGCCTTTTGGATTTTCACGTTCATCAGAATCTCGGCTTCTGACATGGTGTCAGGGTGGCCCTTCAGAGCGAAGCCGACGCAGGGGTCGTCCTTATACGCATCAAGCGCGAATCGAGCCAAAGGCAAAATATTGATTCCGTAGGCATCTTCGAGAATCGAAAGGTTTCCGTAACGCGCGCAGTTTCGCACGACATGAGCAATACAGCCGCGTTGGCCGAGCGAAGCGCCCATCCACACGATGTCATGATTGCCCCACTGAATATCGACCGAATGGTGATCGATAAGGGCCTCCATGATCGCATCAGGATGAGGGCCACGATCGTAAATATCGCCAATAATGTGCAATCGTTCAATGGCCAAACGCTGAATCAGCCCACACAACGCTTCAACAAATGCAGGCCCCCTGCCAGTTCTTACAACAGCATCGACGATGGCAGCGTAATACGCTTCTTTATCGAGGTTGCGCGTATCGGCATACATAAGCTCTTCGATGATGTAAGCGAAGTCTTCAGGCAAGGCTTTGCGAACACGAGAACGGGTGTATTTACGCGCGGCACGTTTGCATACGGCAATCAGACGCGGCAGCATTTTTCCGTACCACGCAGCCACATCTGAAACCTTCGAAAGCTCCAAACGAGATTTCTCCCGGGGGTAATAAATCAGCGTTGCGAGCGTGCGCTTTTCTTCCTTCGAGAGTTCATCGCCAAACACGTCATCGATCTTCAGGCGAATCGAGCCCGAGCCATTTCGAAGGATATGCGAGAACGCCTCGTATT
>CAKUEV010000072.1 GCA_934646845.1 uncultured Slackia sp. | reverse complement strand
TGGATGAGCCCCAGCCAATACAGGAAATCGCTAGGCCTGGCCGCCTAGCGTCTCCAGTAAATGGGGCGCACCCCCGTTTTGACCATACTTCAACACAAAGTGGTCAAAACCGCGACCATTGGTAATTTCGCTTAACTGTCCAGTGACGAAACGGTTCGTTGCTGTGCATTTCGAAAAAGCCTGGACACTTCACTTCCTAAGGTTCAGATATTTCCGAAGGCCTGCATGTTTTCTAAGGTCCGAATGCCCCAAAGGAGCTGGATATTTCCTAAGCCAAACGCAATCAAGCTTCTACGAGCGCCGAGCGCTCATGAGGAACCTCTGGCGCATACGGGGCATGCGGGACCTTCGGCCAATCTGCGCAGCTCGCACCGCCCGCAAGCAAGGTAAATCGAAGCGCGTTAGAAGCTCGAAAGATCAAGCAGCGCGAAGGGTTGCAGCTGCTCGCTACAGGCCTTCAATGCGCCAATCGTATAGTCGATATCGTCTTCAGTCGTTTCATTCGAAAGCGAGAAACGCAAGGCACTCTGGGTACGTTCGGACGGAAGCCCCATCGCAACAAGCACGTGCGAAGGCTCGCCTTCATGGCTCGAGCAGGCGCTTCCGCCCGCAGCGCACACGCCCCGTTCGTCAAGCAACTCGACAAGGGAAGCCGAATCGATGCCCATAAACGACACGTTCAACGTGCCAGGCACGCGCGGAGCAGTACCGTTTACGCAGGTTTCGGCGATTTCGGCAAGAATGCGCTGCTCCAACTCATCGCGCAGCGCCGCAATGCGCGCGGCGTCGCTTGCCATATTCTCGCAGGCTTCACGCGCTGCAGCCGCCATGGCAACGATGCCGGCAACGTTTTCAGTGCCGCCGCGCATCGCACCTTCTTGATGGCCGCCATCCATGAAAGGCTCCAGAGGCGCGCCTTCGCGAACATACAAGAAGCCAGCGCCTTTAGGGGCATGGAATTTATGGCCCGAAACGCTCAGGTAATCCACGCCCAAATCGTTCACATTCACAGGAATATGGGCAAACGCCTGCACGGCGTCGCAATGGAAACGAGCGCCCACGCCATGCGCGAGCTCGCTTAAGCGCGCGATGGGCTGAATCGTGCCCACTTCGTTGTTGGCAAGCATGACCGAAACCAAATCGGCTTCGTTGCCAAGTGCCCGCGCAAACGACACCTCATCGACCATGCCTCCATCGGTCACATTTGCATATGCGACATCGAACCCTTCGTCCGCAAGCGCACGCGCGCTGTTCAAAACGGCGGGATGCTCGAACGCCGAAGTCACGAAGCGGCCTTTGCGGTCCTTCGCCTTCGCCTGCGCGCGCATGCCTCCCTTAATGGCCCAGTTGTCCGATTCGGTGCCGCACGATGTGAAATAGACCTCATGCGGAGCTGCGCCAATAAGCGACGCGATTTCTTCGCGCGCCTGCCCAACCGCAACACGGGCCTCGCGAGCCTCCGCGTAAAGCGCAGAGGGGTTGCCGAATGCGCCGCGCAGAAACGGCTCCATGGCTTCAAACGCCGTATTCGAAACGCACGTGGTGGCAGCGTTGTCCAAATACACGCGCCGTCCCTCGGCCCGCATCTTCCCCATCTGCGCGCTCATGGTCATGGCGCTTACGCCTCCTCTGCCGCGCGAAGGCGCGACGCGATTTCCAAATCGACCATAGAATTTCTCAGCGAGCAATTCTCACACATAACGCAATCAAGCGAAGTCTCATCACAAGCATAAGGACGAACACACATGTCCTCGAACGTAGCGCCTTGACGAATACGGAAATCGCCGCATACGCCGCGAACGGCGCACGCCGCATAGCGGGCCGTGTACGATTTATCGCGGGGCACGACGCCACGCGCTTCAGCCAAAAAGTCGGCAGAAACAGCAGCGACCTCTTCGATCGTCTTGCCTTCCATCCAATACACTGCCGCGCACGCCGAAGCGATCATGGCCAAGCAGCCGTGGGCGCGGTAGCCGGCCTGCTCAATGACGTGCGTCTCGGGGTTCACGCGCGCGAATATCTGCACGGCGATGGTGCCGTGCTTGGCAGAACCCGCCATGCCAACGGCATTCACCCCCTCAGGCACACCGGTTTTCGCCGTATCGGCCACAAGCGCCAAAGCTTCGTCAGAATAGCCCTCAACGCCCCTATCGTTGTCGGTTTGGTACACATCTCTCGTGCGAATATAAGGCCTGCCAACAGGCGCCCCACCAAGCATGTCTTCCGGTTTCATATGCTCCCCCTTCACGGCGCCAATCCCGGTGCCGTTCATTTCTCACCTTTTGCGCGCCTTTTGTGCGCCTTTTGCGCGCCATAAACCAATCATTAGACGCTGCCGAATAGCAAGCCCGGCTACACGCTCATATATCGCTCGACCGAATACCACTCCGCCAAGGCCTTCGCCTGGGCATCGGACAAATAATCGGTCGAATAGAAGTATTGGTCGCCGTTGCTCGCTCCGCAGGTTTTTATATCGGGATATGCGCCCGACTCCTGCACGGCCTGCCACACCTGCTCGATTTGCTCTGCGCTCCAGTGGTAGGGCTTGTTTGAAAGCGACGTCGCGAGCATGGGGCGCGGATACAGGCTCGATTCTTCACGCGCGTTTTCGGCAAGCGTCAAAACGTCGTCGCCCTCTTCGGCAAGAAACGCCCAGTGCGCATACGTGTCGGTCATGTAGTCGCTCGAGTACAGATACGTCTGCTTTCCCTCGAGCACTTTGATGTCGTCGAGCTCCCATTCCGGGGCCTCGATTTCAGAATCGAAGGAATCAGGCTCGGCGCCAGACGGGGCATTCTCACCAGCGGCTTCATCCGCTTCAGAGGCGCGTGTCGCAGCATCTTCGACGCCGGAATCGGCACTCGTTGCGTCAGCCTTTTCAGCAGCCGCTTGAGCAGCCTCCTCGGCAGCCTTCCTGGCTTCGGCCGACGCGGCCTGCGCGGCGATAATCTCATCGAATGCCAAGTCGGAAAAATCAACGGGAATCAAATGGTCGGGCACGATGCCAGCAGCCGCCCACGTGCCGGGCGTCGTGAGCTTGCCTTCATTTGAACGCTCGCGAATCATGTCGAACGCAGCCGCAAGGGCATCATGCTCCGCTTTGGCCTGGCGCTCTTCGGGAGACATCTCTTCCTCGATGCGCTCCTCTTCCGCAGCGACCTCGGCAGGGTCATAAAGCCCCGCTTCTTTCAAGTTTGTCGCCCCCGTAGCGGCAAGCATCTGGGCCAGGAATTCTTCTTCGGGCGTGCGATCTGCCGGCAAAGTCTCCTGAACCTCGCCCGCTTCTTCGGCAACGCCATTGCCCGGCTGCGAGCCTATACCCTCGCCGCTCTCGTTGGCGGCATTCGGCGTAACTTTCTCCCCTTCAGTCGTCCAAGCCGCCTCGTTTGCATCACTCATGAGTGGTCCCCCTCACATTCGTGTTTCGCTTCATCAAAATGAAGCTCAATTCAACAAAATCAATATTGCCTAGACGTAAAATGCCCCTATACCCTCTTTGAGGGCATTTATAGGGTACAAGGCTCGGGCTATAATTGCCTCGTTTGAGTCCCCATTATGCGCAAGAGGGAACCGCGCATGACGCACAGGGGATAGAAGGGAGTATCGTGAATCAGGGCGAAGAAGCAAACGCTGCCGAGCAGCAGAGGGGAATTGCCGGCACGGAAATTACGAAAGAGCTGCTTTTGACCCTCCTGCCAACTTCGATGGGGCTCATGCTGGCACGTACCGGCATGATTGTGGGCGCATACGGCAGCTACATGGGAACCGATGCGGGCATTTATACCGACGGGGCGTCGTTCATCTCACTTGTTCCGTTGCTCATGCTCATGGTCGTGCTCGGCCTCACCGACAAAACTATCCCCAAGCGCGCCATCTTCCACAGCACAAACCTCTGCATCGCGCTTGAGGCAATAGGAATCGTCGCAGTCGCGCTCATCGAAGCGAACGCACCTGATGCGACCGTAGCGCGCATGGCGGCATCGACCCTCGTAACCGCATCGGCATGGATCTGCATGTTCTATTGGCTGCGCCGTTGCCGCGGCGCATCATGCACCACGGCCATCATAATCGTGCTCGGAGCCATGGTCTCCAGCGAAACGATTCTGTACGTGCTCTCGTTCATTCCGCGCATGATTCACTGCTTCCTTTTTGCGATAGCGGTGCTCGCGCAATACGTCGCCATCGCCGCCGCAAGACGCAAGCCGTTGCCCGCAGAAGTTGCCATCAAGTCAACCTCGCGCGGCTATTTCCATTTCGCTCAAAAGAACGCCGACAGCATACGGTTCCTCGGCATTATTGCCATAGGATCGTTCCTCATGTCTATCGCCATCGGCTTTTTGAAAGGCTTCCCCGACGGAGCCGCCATTCCGTTCACGCACGTCACGCGACTGCTGTACGCCCTGCTCATCGACGGCGTATTCATCGGCTTGCTCTGGGGCACCATCAAAGGCAAGAAGAACACCATGACTATTGGCGCCTGGGTCATTATGCAAGGCTTGGGATCCATCGCCCTTTTGCTGTTCGCGATTTTCCCCGACCACCTCGATATCGGGGCCGTATTCGGCAATGCCATGAACGTCACCATGACGGGCTTCGTCCTCTATCTGATTATCGCATTTTCCAGTTATGGCCATCGCGACACGTACTACTATGCAATCGCCGGCTGGGCGGTGTTCATTCTGCCGCGCTCGATTGTGCGCGTATCGAGCATCGGGCTTTACATGCAGTTCCCCTCAACCTCTCTGCCAACGGCGCTGTGCGGCGGGTTGCTGCTCATTTCCGCCCAGTTCATCTTCCTTCAATTCCTTATGCTCGAACGAGACGAAACCGCTGCAACCAAAGCGACCGCGGTAAGCGTGCAGCGATTGCTTGGCATTAAGGACGAAGCCGCGCCTGGCACCGAAATGCGCAAGGCGATCGTGCGTGCGAGCGCCCAGGAAATGCAGAAGCAGTTCCTGCTTTCCGACCGCGAGACCGAGGTGCTCACGCTCTATGCCATGGGCCTTACACAGGCAAAAATCGCCGAGGAGCTCTGCATCGCGCCCGGCACGGCGCACACGCACGTGAAGCGCATTTACTCGAAAACCGACCTGCATTCCCGCCAGGCGCTTTTGGACTATATCGAGCAGTACACCAATTAGCCTCCGCCGAAGAAAAATCTACGCGCGAAAGCCCGGCCGCAGACCACATCAAGCCACGAATCGCACAAAAGCCGAGCAGGCGCTCGCCGGAAGCTACGATTTTTACTCGGTTAGCATCTCTGTTTCGCTGTTGCGATTTCGATATGATAGGTTCAACGAAGATTGCACCGAGAGACGAGGGGTAGCCGATGTTCTGTACGAAATGCGGCGCGCAACTGCAAGATGACGCGAAATTCTGCACTGCATGCGGAACGCGCGTTGCCCAGCCGAACGCCGCCGATGCGCAAGCCACCGCATGCGAGGCCAACTTTGAGAAAGCGGCCTCCGTGCCGTCGCGCTCAGGCGCAGGCATGGCGACCGACACCCGCGCGCCCGAAACGACTTCGAACGCGAATTCGGCCGACAACACCTCGCCCGCCGACGTAGCAACGAACCCCAGCGCGCCAAGCGACGCCCCCGCTGGCGAAGCATCGAACCAGACGCTCAAGAGCGCCGTCAAGCAAACCAATCAGCGCAGCCGTCGGCGCGTTCCCCTCGTGGTGCTCGTGGCCCTGGCGCTGGCGCTTGCCGCCGGAACCGCATACGCCGCCTACCGCGTGTACGTCGACGTTATCGTGCCCTCTCAGCAGCCGGCCCAAACCGAACAGGCCGTTCAAGGCGGCAGCGAACAAACCACGCCTGCCCAGCCCGAAGAAAGCGACGCGAACGCAGAGGCACCCGAGGTAACGGAAGCGCCCGATAACATTCTGCAAGTCTCGCGCGTGCTTGCCCTGGGCAGCGAAGGCGAGCAGTTCATCACAACCCATGGAGCAAGTTCCAAAACAGCCGCTACCGAAACGCCTTGGGGTTATGCCGCTCCGTTGTATTCCACCAATGGCGACAGCGTGAGCTGGAAAGACACGGCGAGGAACATGCCCTACGTCGACAGCTCCGCTGGTTCTGCAAACGATTATTCCTCAGTTTCGGTCGAATATGGCAATGGAGCGATGTTCCTGGTGCACGGGCTCGACAAGAACACCGGCACTTACCAACCCGCTTCCGCCACGCCCGACAGCATCGTCGTTTCCGACGTGCCCCTTATTGGCCCGATCACGTCGAGCAACATCGACGATTTCGCCCAGCAATGCGGTCTGAGCGCATCGTCCGGGTCGTTCGAGCACACAACGGAAAATACCATCTACGAATACGGCGAAACGACGAACGAAACGAGCACCCTCGTATACACAACGAACGCCTTCGCTGGATACCAAACCGTCAATGGCGAAAAGATGGTGTGGTATGTGATTTACACAGGCTTCGACGACGCATCCGAGGGAGGATATTCGCCCCATACGGCGACCATCGGCTGCGCTCCTATCGATTTGGCAGAGCAGCTCGTGGCGTTCTCGGGCCTCTACACCGCCGAGAAGTGGGAAGGCGCCGACGACCTCACGAAGGCCGGCATGCTTTGCGCAAGCATCGTGCAGGAGCTCAACTCGGGCAACGGAGTAATGAGCGTCAATATACTCACGGGCGAATTCCGCATGTTCATGAACGATTCCACGGGTCAAGGGCTCGGCTATTACGACGAATGCACCGAAAGCTACGACGCGAATGGACTGCTCGTGCTCACAGGCAAAAAGAGTGGCGAAGTATTCGAAACGGGCATGACGAAATCGCAAGCCGACGAAATGAAGCAAAGCAACGGCTTCTAAAGAAAAAACGCCGAGCCGTCTTCAGATGGCTCGGCGTCAAATGCCTCGGCTCCGCAAGGGAGCCAATAGCAAATCGTATTCAAAAGCGTTCCCGCATCTCAAAGGGTGCGAGCAACTTCGGCTACATCAGGCCGGGAATCGCGCACAGCGCAATGGGAAGAAATGCAGCAGGCAGGAAATTCGCCACCTTGATATCGGTGATTTTCAGCATGTTCATGCCAATGGCCAAAAGCAGCAAGCTGCCCGCGCATACCATTTCGGCAATCACGGCATCGGTAAGAAGCGGCGCAAGCGCGCTGGCAGCCAAGCTCAACACGGCCTCGTACACGAACACGCACACGCCCGAAAACGGCACGCCAACGCCCAACGTCGTGGCCATCACCATAACCACGACCATGTCGATAAGGGCCTTGGCATACAGCGTGGAGTGGTCGAGCTGCAGGCCGCTTTGCAGCGAACCAAGAATCGCCATGGCGCCAATGCAGATGAACAGCGTGGCAGCGACGAAGCCGTCGGAAAAGTTGCCGAGCGCCGTCGATCCCTTGAATGCGGCGTCGAGCTTGCGCTGAATCCAATCGCCAAAACGGTGGATCGCCGCGTCGATGTCAATCCAATAGCCCAAAATGCCACCAACGACGATAGCAAGCACGGTAATGGTGACGCTTTGCCCCTTCACCATGCCCTGCACGCCCACGAGCATCACGCACAGGCCCAAGCCCTGCATAAGGAAATCGCCCAGCTTCTGCGATACACGACGCTTGAACACCAAGCCCAGCACGCCACCGATTACCGTGGCAATGCCGTTCACCAACGCACCCAGAATGACCACAGGCTCCCCTTTTCACACAACGATGCGGCGCGCCCGCGAAGGCACGCCGCATCGATTAATTCGTCAGAAGGATTTTCGCCTATTCGGCGGCGTTTTCAACCGTAGAGCTCGTTTTTCTCACATCCACCTCATCAAAAGTTGCAGCGACTTCGCGGTCGAGCTTGCGAAGCGACGGCAAAAGGCCAATTGCCAAACCGCCCGCCGTAACCACCACGCCCGAAATCACGAACCACATGGCAACGCCGGTAAATTCTGCACAGGTGCCCGCGAGGCCCAGGCCAATGGGCGAAGAAAGCGCCGTCACCGTGCTGAACAAGCCCATGACGCGACCGAGCTTTTCGGGCGGAACGCGCTTTTGCACCACGGCGAGAAGCGGGCCGTTGTACATCGATTCAACAACGCCCGAGATTGCCGTGAGCACCGCGAACCAGAAGAACATGCTCGGCGAAAGGAGGCCCGTAGCAATAAGGATGATGCCCGAGAACGTGCCCGAGAACGCCACCACACGCAACAGACGCTTGCCGCCGCCCCATATAAACAGAATGGCGATGCCGACAAGCGAGAACGCGCCGTATACGCCCTCGATGAGCGAAGCCGCATAGCCGTCGCCGTGGAAATGGTCGTACGTCATAAGCGGGAAGAGCGAGTTGATGCCCGTGTACATGGCCATAATCGCCATGACGATGCCGCACAAAATGAGCAGGCCCCTATCGGCGCTCAGCGTCGCAAAGCCTGCCTTCAAGCTTGCGATAGGATGGCGCGCCTCGTCGGAATCGTCGTGGAAATCGGGAATCTTCGCGAACGTGAGCGCCAAACACGCAACGGCGCAGCCGGCGGCATTCAAGAACAGAACCATCTGGAAGCCCACCACGGTGTACAGGAAAATGCCGAGAACCGGGCCAACCACGAGCGCCATAGACCACAGGCTCTGATTCATGGTATTCACGCGCACCACGTGCTTCTTCGGCACGAGCAGCGGCATCGTGGATTCCATAGCGGGCATGTGGAACGCCTGGCCCACGCTGCGCAGCGCGCCCATGATAAGCACGAGCGGCACCGA
>CAKUEV010000071.1 GCA_934646845.1 uncultured Slackia sp. | reverse complement strand
GGCCAGCCCCAGGCAGTTCGGCTCGTGCGGAATCTATCGGATCAAGGAATTCGCGCCGCGAACAGCGCTTCTTGTTGACCGGGGAGCGCAAGCGGCGAGCGGCGAGATGGAAAGGAAATGCTTTGGCGGGAATTCCGGAAGATGATATTCGTCGCGTGCGCGAGGCGAGCGATCTGGTCTCCATTGCGGGGGAGCGGGTCGTTCTGCGTCAGCGTGGCCGCGATTTCTGGGGTTGCTGCCCGTTCCATAACGAGAAATCCCCCTCGTTCAAAATCGATCCGTCGACGCAGTTGTGGCATTGTTTCGGCTGCGGCGAAGGCGGAGACGTTTTCAGCTTCGTGATGAAGCTCGACGATATCGGTTTCGTCGATGCCGTGCGCGAGCTTGCGCGCCGCGCAGGCATTCAAATTACCGAAGCGCCTGGCGCCGCCATGAACCGTGGCAAGAAAGCACGCTTGAAAGAGGTGTGCAACGCCTCTGCCGAATTCTTCCACACCCAGCTTATGCGCGGGCGTGGCCCGAAGGTTGACGAGGCTCGTTCCTATTTGGCGGGGCGTGATTTGGGCGGAGAGGTTCCGAAGAAGTGGCAGCTCGGTTTCGCTCCAGGGTCGGGCTCCCTCGTCGCATATCTCAGCTCGAAGGGCTTCAAGCCGAAGGAAATGATCGAGGCCAACGTGGCCGTCGAGGGGCGAGGCGGCGGTGCTCGCGATCGTTTCTATGAACGCATCATGTTTCCTATTCGCGATGTCGACGGCGATGTGATTGCGTTCGGCGGACGCGTGGTGGGCAAGGGCGAGCCGAAGTACCTCAACTCGCAGGAAACCCCCATCTTCCATAAATCTGAAGTGCTTTTTGGCCTCGATAAGGCCAAGGCGACTATGGCGTCGACCGGCGTTGCCATCATTTGCGAAGGCTATACCGATGTCATCATGATGCACGAAGCCGGCGTGACCAACGTGGTCGCCACGCTGGGTACCGCCCTTACCGTGCAGCATATTCGCGTGCTGTCGCGGCATGCCAAGCATAAAATCGTATACCTGTTCGACGGCGACGAGGCTGGTCAACGCGCAGCCGATCGCGCGGCGCGATTCATCGACGAAAGCATGCTCCCCGAGGCGGGCCGCAAGCAGGTCGACCTGTGCGCCGTCACGCTCCCCGATAACCTCGACCCGGCCGATTTCGTGGTGCAGCGCGGCGGCGAGGCGATTCAGGAGCTCATTGATAATGCGGTTCCCCTGCTTCGGTATGCCATCGATCGCAAGCTTCGCGGCCGCAATCTCGTTGATTTCGGCGAGAAGGGCAGGGCGCTCACCGAAGTGTTGGAGCTTTTGGCGCCTATCAAGCATTCGGTGCTCGCGCAAGAATATGCGGGCTATATCGCCGACCGCTTGCAGCTCGATGCGAACGCGGTGGTCGAAAAGCTCGCCGCGACGCGCGAGCCCCGCCAATTCGATTCTACGCCCGCTGCGGCTGGTGCGGCGGCGGCGCCCGCGCCGCGCGCACCCCAAGTCGCATTGCCGCCGCGCGAAAAGGAACGCCTGCGTATCGAGCGCGATTTCCTGTCGCTGTGCGCGAGCGAGCCTTCGATTGGCTTGGCGTATGCGGGCGCGTTGGCGCAAACGGTGTGGCATCGCGACATCCATGGCCAAATCGCCATGCAGTTGCTCGATGTGCTCGCCGAAGACGCTACGGCACCTGCGGCGGAAATCGTGCGTCGACTCGAGGAAGCCATTCCTGGAGCCGCGTCGGTCATTTCCGGTTCAAGCACGCACGACGATCGCGAGCCGGGCGAACTCGCGCGCTTTTTCTCCGAAGAGCTCGCGATTCGCGACATGGAAGACCTTATTCGCGAGATGAATGCGCAACTCAAGCGCCCGCAAGATATGTCGGCCGACGATTACAATCTCGTGTTCGAAAGCGTGGTGGCCATGCAAAAAGAGCTTGCCGCTGCGAAGCTCGCTCATAAGCCGTTCGGAATCGAATAGCGACCCGAAGAGTCTCATTTTGCGGAAATCATGCGGTGAATCCCGCACAAATAGAGGGAAAAGTGATAAGCTAGTGAGCTGTATCTTTAGGGCTCCTATGCCCTTTTCACGGCGAAAGGATAGCATCTGTGTCTGCTGCCAAAACTAATGCGACCGTAGAGAAGAATAAAACCAAGAAACCCGTCGACGACGTCGCGCTTCCCGCTGACGATGTCATCGAAGATGAAAAAGACGAATCGCTCGAAGACGAGGATTTGCTTGAAGGCATCCCCGAGGAAGAGCTGAAGGCCGTTGAGTCGAGCGCCGTGGCTGCTTTGCCCAAGGTGAACTCCACCCGCGCTCGTGCACGCGCGCGCCGTCGTTCCACCGACGCGTCGGTCACGATGCTTACAGGCGACCCCGTGCGCATGTACCTCAAAGAAATCGGCAAGGTTCCGCTGCTGACCGCCGCGGAAGAAATCGACCTTGCCATGAAGATCGAGGCCGGCGTTGCAGCTACCGCCGAACTCGAGAAGGCCGAAGAAGAGGGCATTGAGCTTGAGCGCCGCGAGAAGCGCCGCCTGTCCCGTGTGGAGCAGGTTGGCCTCGATGCCAAGCAGCAGCTTATTGAAGCGAACCTGCGTCTCGTCGTTTCTATCGCGAAGCGCTACGTGGGCCGCGGCATGCTGTTCCTCGACCTTATCCAGGAAGGCAACCTGGGCCTTATTCGCGCCGTCGAGAAGTTCGACTATACGAAGGGCTTCAAGTTCTCCACGTATGCCACGTGGTGGATTCGCCAGGCTATCACGCGTGCTATCGCCGATCAGGCGCGTACCATTCGTATTCCTGTGCACATGGTTGAAACCATCAATAAGCTTGTGCGCATCCAGCGCCAGCTGCTCCAAGAGCTCGGTCGTGACCCTTCGCCGGAAGAAATTGGCGAGAAAATGGGCCTGACCGCCGAGCGCGTGCGTGAAATTCAGAAAATCAGCCAGGAGCCGGTCTCCCTCGAGACCCCTATCGGTGAAGAGGAAGACTCTCAGCTGGGCGACTTCATCGAAGACGACGCGGCTATCGTGCCTCCCGACGCGGCGAGCTTCTCGATGCTGCAAGAGCAGCTCTCCAAGGTGCTCGATGGCTTGGCCGAACGCGAACGCAAGGTCATTAGCCTGCGCTTCGGTTTGGAAGACGGCCATCCGCATACGCTTGAGGAAGTGGGCCGCGAATTCGGCGTTACCCGCGAGCGCATTCGCCAGATCGAGAGCAAGACGCTTGCGAAGCTGCGCCACCCGAGCCGTTCTTCTAAATTGAAGGACTATCTGGAAGATTAGTCGTTGCGTATCGCGTTGCGTCCTATGCAGTTTTGCCATCGGGCGCAACGCTTTCGACGCTGCCGTTAGAATGCGGCTCCGCTCAAGGGCGTTTTACGCTACAATAGGCGGGCTGCATGCGCGGCGTATACAGAAGGGCCTGTAGCTCAACGGTGGAGCAGGGGACTCATAATCCTTTGGTTCTCGGTTCGAATCCGGGCGGGCCCACCATAAAACACTTGGTCGGAAGCCATTTTTGGCTTCCGACTTTTTCTTTTTCAGGCCCAAAATCGGCCTATGGTGTGGGGCCTAGGCCCGAGGCCCCACACTAGCGCATGAGCGGGGCGGCGCCATGGCAGGTGATGGCTCCGAGCAGCGGCGCCGCTTCTTGCGGGTCGACGCGTTTGCCGCGACGCACCCATTCGCGGTAAAAGTCCAGCGCCGTGGTGCGGATAAAGTTCAGCACTAGCTCCTCAGCGTCGGCGTCCATCCATGCAAAAGGGTCCTGTCCAGCGGACTTATAGCGCATCATCTGCTCACGATAGATATGGTTGCCAAAGTCGTAGGGCCCGGGCGAACAGATAAGCTTCTCAATGGTAGGAGTTTGCCCGGCAAGGAACAAAAAGAAACGCTGCGCATGGCCGTCAAGGTCTTTTGGCTGATCGGCAGTGGTTTCGTAATTATCGAAAAAGTCGTTCATAACTTCATTCATCACGCTGTCGTACAGCGCTTCGATAGATTCGAAGTGCAGATAGAACGTCTTGCGGTTGATGCCGGCGCGCTCGGTTAAATCCTTCACCGTGATTCTCGCCACGCCTACTTCGCCCACCATATCCATGAACGCATCGCGTATGAGTTTGCGCGTGCGCACGACGCGCAAATCTGTTTTGCTTTCGGTCATGATCCCCCCGTACCTTGGCTGCGCCTATGCGTTTCGCCACAGAAAAATGCACGTGTGGCGAATCCCCCTTCGTTCGAAATGTGTCGATTATACCCCGATTTCTTGCGCTCGTTGCCTAAGCACCATATCGCGAAGCTGGGCAGTGAACGAGGTTTCCATACCCTTCATAATGCAGGTGCGAAACGGGTCCGGTATAAATCGGTCATCGTAATTATATCCCTTTTACCTGGGAAAACGGGATATGCGGAACGAAGGAGAGGATATGGAAGGTAGCAAAAGGATGCGTGCGGTGCTTAATCGTCGTAGCTTCCTCAGGCTAGGTGCTGCCAGCGGCGCACTTGCTGCTGTGGGCGGTATGGCCACCACGCAGGGCTGGCTGGCACCTGCGCAGGCAACAGCGGCGCCTGAAGAGCGCACGGCGTTCACGTACCACAACGAGCATTGCCTGTGTAACTGCATGTTGCAGTGCACGGTGCGTGACGGACGCCTGGTCATGGTGCAACCGCGCCCGAATAGTGACAAGCGTTTCCAAAACGTGTGCCTTAAGGGCATTTCCGAGATCGAGCACATCTATGGCGAAGCGCGCATTCAATCGCCTATGCGTCGCGTGGGAGAACGCGGCAGCGGTCAGTTCGAGGTAATCAGCTGGGACGAGGCGTTTAAAATCATCGCCGAGAAATTTCAGGCCACCATCGACAAGTACGGTTCGCAGGCGTTGTGGATTCAATACTCCACGGAGGCTTCGCAGCGCTTCAGTCCGCTACTAGCTTCCATTTTGGGCGCGCAAGCTGGCGGTTTGAACGGCTACGACATGGGCCAGGGCAACGGTCAGGGTCAAGCGTTCGGCTGGTCGGGCATGTTCGCGCTCAACACCATATGGGAGTGGAAGCAGGCTAACGTGGTGCTTGTGACCAACTGCAACATGCTGGAAACGGGCATGATGTGGTCGCGCGCTTTCCTTGATGCTCAGGCTGCTGGCACGAAGATTATCGTACTCGACCCGCGTTTCACGGCAACGGCAAGCAAGGCAGACCAGTGGGTTGGGCTGCGCGCGGGTACCGACCCGGCGTTTTTCCTGGGAATGGTGAAGTACCTGCTGGACAACGACTTGTGCGATCGCGAGCACATGCTGGCGCACACGTCGTTTCCCTTCCTTGTGAACGCGAACACCGGTGAGGTGTTCGGCGAGATGCACGATACAGTGGATAAGGAAACTGGCGAGCCGAAGCAGGTGAAAGTCCCGTATGTGTGGGACAGCGCAACGGGTGCGGCTGTGCTGCATGATACGCCGGGCGCGCAGCCTGCGCTCGAAGGCACCTTCACGGTGGACGGTGTGCAATATATCACCGAGTATGACTTGCTCAAGCAGCAGATGGCCGACTACACGCTCGACTGGGCCGAGGGCGTTACCGGTGTGCCGGCCGATACTATCGCCCAGGTGGCGCGCGAGTATGCAAAGGGTCCGTCTATCATCTGCAATGGCGTGGGCGGTATCGATAAATTCTCCAACAACGACATCGCCGGCCACTGCTATGCGCTTATCGCCTCGCTAACCGGCAACTATGGCAAGCGCGGTACCGGTTGTGGTATCTACTGCTACCACACTGTCCTGTCCGAGGCCAAGTTGGGCGCCTGGAAGCTGCCTGAGAACAGAAAGCCCACGCCTAGCAAAAAAGGCTTCTACGATATTGTGAACACCGACGACGTGCACGCGGCCATGTTCTTCGGCGATATTCCCACGCAGAAGGCGGCGAACTGGGCAAAAACGCAGCGTTGGTTGGATTCGCTTGACTTCGTGTGCCTGGCAGACATCTATCACAGCTCGGTTGTTGACTACGTTGACCTGGTGCTTCCCGTGTGCAGCAAGTTCGAGTGCGCCGACAGCGTGGGCGGCGTGAAGAACGCCAACGGCTACATTCTGGAGAACCAGAAGGTGCTTGACCCGTTGTTCGATTCCAAATCCGACTTCTACATTGAGAAGGGCATTGCCGAAGCCATGGGGCTGGGCGGTTTGTATCCGGAGAATGGCGAAGAATATGCTCGCGCTATCTTGACCACGGACGACCCGTCGTGTGAAGGTATCACACTTGAAGCGCTGAACAGGGAAAACGGTGCATGCAAGCTGGTGCTGGATTGGGACGATACCGTCGGCGAGGAAGTGGGCATGACTTACGCAACGCCTTCGACCAAGCAGGAGCCGTACTACGAGAACATGCTGGCGTGGGGCCAGGCGTTCCCGCAGTGGGAGCGTCCTAACGAGGCGTACCCGGAAAACCCGCTGCGCGAAAAATACCCGCTGCAGTTCAACCAAGCTCGTTCGCGCTTCCGCGTGCATTCTGCCTATTCGGGTGCGAAGTGGATCCAGCAGCTGTTCGAGCCGCATATCGAGCTGAACCCGTCCGATGCCGCTGCGCGTGGCCTTGTCGATGGCGACGAAGTTGAGGTGTACAACGATCGCGGTTCGTTCCGCACGAAGCTGCGCCTGAACAACGCCGTGCAGCCTGAAAGCGCGTTTATGGCCGAAAGCACGTACCGTCAGTATCTTGAGGGGACGCTGATGCAAAGCGTATCCAACGATACGATGAACCCGCGCGGTTACGACATGATGTTCGGTCCCATGATTCCGTATAACGACACGCTCATTGAGATCAAAAAGGCAGGTGAATAGCCCATGACGAAACTGGCTATCGGAATAGACCTGCACCGCTGCATCGGGTGCAACACATGCTCGATCGCTTGCAAGATGCAGAACAACGTCCCTGATGGCATGCTGTGGAACCGCGTGCTTACCGAGGGCGTGGAAATGTTCGACGACGCTGTTGGCGTGTACCCCAACCTTTCGCGTACGTATCTGCCGGTTGCTTGCCAGCACTGCGAGAATCCTGCATGCATGAAGGTGTGCCCGACCGGCGCCACATACAAAGATGAGCAGGGTCGCGTGGAGATTGATTACGACCGCTGCATCGGCTGTCGTATGTGCATGGGCGCCTGTCCGTATAACGCCCGCGTGTTCAACTGGAACGAGCCTGTGCGCGCGACAGGTTTCCACTATGGCGATGCCGGCGTGCCGGTTCGCCCACGCGGCGTGGCCGAGAAATGCAGCCTGTGCAAGGAGCGTACCGATCGCGGCGACGAGCCTATGTGCGTGCATTGCTGCCCAGGTGATGCTCGCGTGTTCGGCGACCTGGATGATCCGGATTCAGCAGTGTCGAGGCTTTGGCGTCGTGGCGGTCATGTGCTGCTCGAGGAAAAGGGCACGCGTCCGCAAATGTTTTACGTGAACTAGGGGGTTGATGGATGGATAAGCGAAAAGCCCTGTTCAGCGGGCGAACTATGGTGGTTGTTGTCGTGTTGGCGGCGGTGGTTTTAGCCGCGGTGGGCTGTTGGGTTGCCCAGCAGATGTACGGCCTGGGTATCACGGGCATGAACAACTCCAACTCATGGGGCCTGTACATCATGGCGTTCATGTTCTTCGTCGGCCTGTCGGCTGGCGGTCTGATTGTGGCAAGCTCGGCGCACGTGTTCGGCATAGAGTCGTTTAAGCGCGTGTCGGTGCCGGCGGTCATCACGTCCATCGTATGCATCTGCTGTGCTGGCGCGTTCGTGCTCATCGACCTTGGCGGCGTGGCGCGTGTGTGGCGCATGTTCGTGGGGTTGAACTTCATCAGTCCGCTTGCGTGGGACATGATCGTTATCACGTGCTACCTGGTCATCAACGTGCTTGACCTGGTGTGGTTGGTGCGCGGCGACGAGCGCAAGGTGGCAGTGCTCTCTCGTGTGGCGCTGCCGGTTGCCATCCTGGTGCACAGCGTGACGGCATGGATTTTCGGCCTGCAGATTGCCAAGGCGTGGTACTCGGCGATCATGGCTCCCATTTTTGTGGCATCGGCCTGCGATTCGGGTCTGGCATTGCTGCTTATCTGCCTTTTGGCGCTTGACCGTGCGAAGTTGTTCAAGTTCGACCGCGATTTGATGAAGTCGTTGGCGGGGCTGCTTGCGGTGTTCGTGGCGGTGGACGCGTTCTTCATCGCCTGCGAGTGTTTGACCATGGGCTACCCGGGTGCGGGCGAGGCCGAGGCGCTGGCTATCATGGCCACCGGCAAGACGGCGCCGTTCTTCTGGTTTGAGATTATCGGTGGCTTGGCTGTGCCGTTTTTGGTACTCGTGTTCGCTCGGAATCGCGAAAATCCGGCGTGTGTGGTGCTGGCGAGTGCGCTGATAGTGCTTGGTGTGTTCTGCAAGCGTGCGTGGCTGTTGCTCACCAGCTTCACCGTGCCGAACGTCTATGGCGGCAACGGCATTACGTTGGGTACGGCTGCCGCTCAGGTAGGCGATGCCGGCGACGTGTGGACTACGCTGGGCGTGTATGCGCCTACGCTGCCGGAGGTCGTAGTGTTTGCGGGCGTGGTGTGCGCGGGTGCGCTGGCGTACATGATCCTATCGAAGTGCGTGCTGCCAAAATGCGGTGGTGAACAATAGCTATGGCGTGTAGGAGTCGGTTGCAATCGGTGACCGGCTCCCTTTTTCGTGAGAGGTAGCGGATTGCTGATGGTGGATAGGGAAACGTTTGCGCAGGTGGCGCCCTGGCTGGCGATTGCCGGCAACGCGCTTTTAACGCCGCCCTTGCAGGCAGGTGTGCAGAGTGCGGCTATATTTGATGCTTGCCTATGGGAAGAGCTTGCGGCGTGCGAAGACGCCGAGGTGGCGAATGCAGCAGATAAGCTGGTGAAGTATCTTGACGGGCGCGAAGAGGCGGCGGCCGCATCGCG
>CAKUEV010000070.1 GCA_934646845.1 uncultured Slackia sp. | reverse complement strand
AGCTGGCCCTTCTTCGCCGTCATGGTAATGGTGAACACGCCCTGGCCGCCGCGGTGGTGCAACGGATAGTCGGCAACGGGGGTGCGCTTGCCATAGCCCTTCTCGGTAATCACGAACAGCTCGGTGCCCGGGCGGGCGATTTCCATGCCAAGCACGCGCACGCCGGCGGGAACTGTCATGCCGCGCACGCCCATGGTATCGCGGCCCATCGAGCGAACCTCGGATTCATCCCAGGTAATCGCTTTGCCGGCGCTCGAAACCATCATTACGCGCTCGCCTTGCTTCACGCGGCGCACGGCGATAAGGTTATCATCTTCCTTCAGGTTGATGGCGATGAGGCCATCGCGGCGGCTGCGATCGTATAGACTCATGGAGGTCTTCTTCACCATGCCCTGCTCGGTGCCGAACATGAGGTATTCGTCCTCGGGGAAGTCTTTCGTCGCGATAATCGCCGAAATGGTCTCGCCCTTCTCGAGCGGCAACAAGTTCACGATCGCCGTGCCGCGAGCTTGGCGGCTCGCTTCGGGAATCTCGTAAACCTTCAGGCGATAGACCTTGCCGCGCGTCGAGAAGAACAGCATATAGCTATGGGTCGACGCAATGAACAGGTGCTCAACGAAATCGTTGTCCTTCAAGCTCACGCCCTGCATGCCCTTGCCGCCGCGTTTTTGCTGGCGATAGGTCGCAACGGGCAGGCGCTTCACGTATCCGGCCTTCGTCACCGTGATAACCATGTCCTCCTCGGCGATGAGGTCTTCGACATCGATATCTTTAGCGGCGGCGGAAAGCTGCGTGCGGCGAGGCGTGTTGTATTTCGCCTTGATCTCGAGCAGCTCTTCCTTGATGACCTGACGCATGAGGTTCTCGTCGGCGAGAATGCGCTTGAAGTAATCAATCTTCTCTTTGAGTTCCTTCAACTCGGCCTCGAGCTTGTGGCGCTCCAAACCAGTGAGGCGGCGCAGGCGCATTTCCAAAATGGCCTGCGTTTGCGCGTCGGTAAGGCCGAAGCGCTCAGTCAGGCGGGCAGACGCCTCTTTGTCGGTCTCGCTGCTGCGAATAATCTGGATAACTTCGTCGATGTTATCCAGGGCGACGAGCAAACCTTCGAGAATATGGGCGCGCTCTTCAGCCTTGCGCAGTTCGTACTTGGTGCGGCGCGTGACGACGTCTTCCTGATGAAGAATGTAGTAATGCAGCATTTCCTTCAGAGAAAGCGTACGCGGCACGCCATCGACCAGGGCCAGCATAATGACGCCCCAACCGACCTGCAGCTGGGTGTGCTTGTAGAGCTTATTGAGCACGACCTGGGGAATCGCGTTCTGCTTGAGCTCGATGATGATGTCGACCGGCGAATTGCGGTCGGCGCCATCGTGCACATTCGAAATCTCGGGCAGCTTCTTATCGCGAATGAGCTCGCCAAGCTTCTGCATGAGGTTCGTACGATTCACCTGATAAGGAATCTCGGTAATCACGATGGAGTGCTTGCCGTTCTTGCCCTCGATGATCTCGTGCTTCGAACGAATCGTGAGATTGCCGCGGCCGGTCTCGTACGCATCGAGAATGCCCTTTTTGCCCATGATGACGCCGCCGGTTGGGAAGTCGGGGCCGGGCATCACGGTCATGAGCTCTTCGGTCGTGCAGTCGGGGTTGTCGAGCATCATGCACGTCGCGTCGATGGTTTCGCCCAAGTTGTGGGGCGGAATATTCGTCGCCATGCCAACAGCGATGCCGTTCGAGCCATTCACCAACAGGTTAGGGAAGCGCGCAGGAAGCACAGAAGGCTCTTGCAGGCTTTCGTCGTAGTTGGGATTCCAGTCGACCGTTTCCTTTTCGAGGTCGCGCAGCAATTCCATGGCCGGTTTGGCCAAACGGGCCTCGGTGTAACGCATAGCTGCGGCGGAGTCGCCGTCGATAGAGCCGAAGTTGCCGTGGCCGTCAACCAAGGGCACGCGCATCGAGAAGTCCTGAGCCATGCGAACCATGGTGTCATACACCGCGGAGTCGCCATGCGGATGGTATTTACCAATAACGTCGCCAACCGTACGCGCAGACTTGCTGTGCGGGCGGTTGGGCGTGATGCCGCTGTCGTACATTGCATACAGAATGCGGCGGTGAACCGGCTTCAAGCCGTCGCGCACATCAGGCAGCGCGCGAGCGACGATAACGCTCATCGAGTATTCGAGGAACGACGAGCGCATCTCATGGCCGAGTTCGGCCAATTTGATGCCTGAAGCCCCCGAATCAGAGCTTGCAATAATATCCTGATCAGCCACTTTTGTCCTTTCGTAAGAACGGCTTAATCTTAAATGTCAAGGAAGCGAACGTCGAGTGCGTGCTTTTGGATGAATTCCTTGCGCGGCTCAACCTGATCGCCCATGAGCTCGGAAACCGCAAGCTCGGCCGCGGCGGCATCTTCGATAGTCACCTGAAGAAGCGTGCGCGTCTCGGGCTCCATGGTGGTTTCCCACAGCTGCTCGGGGTCCATCTCGCCCAAACCTTTGTAGCGCTGAATGTCGTACTTGTCGGGGTCATCGAGTTCGGCCATGAGCTTGTCTTTGGCTTCGTCGTTGTAGATGTACTTCAAAATCTTGCCCGACTTGGAGTTCTTCTTCTTCAAACCGTACAGCGGCGGCTGCGCGATATAGATGTAGCCACGATTGATGAGGTCGGGCATATAGCGATAGAAGAACGTCAGCAGCAGAATGCGAATATGGGCACCGTCGACATCGGCATCGGTCATGATGATGATGCGATGGTAGCGGGCTGCATCGCCGTTGTAATCTTCGCCGATGTTCGTGCCAATTGCCGTAATGAGGCTCGAAATGGTGTCGCTCGAAAGCGCGCGGTGCAAGCCAGCGCGTTCGACGTTCAAAATCTTACCGCGCAGGGGCAGAATCGCCTGGTATTTGCGGTCGCGCGCCTGTTTGGCCGAACCGCCTGCGGAATCGCCCTCGACGATGAAGATTTCAGACAGCGAGGCATCTTTGCTCGAGCAGTCGGCAAGCTTGCCCGGCATGCTGAATGAATCGAGCACGCCCTTGCGGCGCGTCATTTCGCGGGCCTTGCGGGCAGCCTCGCGCGCCTTGAGCGCCTGGGTCGCCTTGCTGATGATGCGTTTCGCCGGCGCGGGGTTTTCCTCGAGGTATTCAGCGAGGCCCTTCGTCACCGCACCCTGCACCAGGCCGCGAATCTCGGTGTTGCCGAGCTTGGTTTTCGTCTGGCCCTCAAACTGCGGGTCGTGCAGCTTCACGCTCACGATAGCCGCCAAGCCCTCGCGGGCGTCGTCGCCAGAAAGGTTGCTGTCCTTTTCCTTCAGGATGGCATGGGCGCGGGCGTATTCGTTGATCGTGCGCGTGAGCGCATTCTTGAAGCCGTCGAGATGCGTGCCACCCTCGTGGGTGTTGATGTTGTTGGCGAATGCGAGCACGCCGTGAGCGCTGTAACTCGTTGACCACTGCATGGCAACTTCCACCGTGCCCTCGGCGCTTTCGGCCGAGAAGTAAATCGGGGTATTCAGCGTTTCCTTGCCGCGATTGAGCCACGTGACGAAGTCGACGATACCGCCGGCATACTGGAACGACTCTGTCTTAAACGAGCCGTTTTCCTCACGCTCGCGTTCGTCGGTAAGCTGAATATGGAGGCCCTTGTTCAGGAAGGCCATTTCGCGGAAACGCTCGGCGAGCGTATCGTAGTCATACACAACCGTGTCGGTGAAGATTTCAGGGTCGGGCCAGAAGGTAACCATGGTGCCCGTATGGTCGGCGTCGCCAATGCGATGGAGCTTCTCGACCGTTTTGCCGCGCTCGAACGCGATTTCGTGCTTACCGCCATCGCGGCACACGACAACCTCGAGGCGCGTGGAAAGCGCATTTACGCACGAAACGCCGACGCCGTGCAAGCCGCCGGAAACCTTATAGCCCTCGCCGCCGAATTTACCGCCCGCATGGAGGATGGTAAGAACGACCTCGACCGTAGGGATCTTCTCTTTCGGATGCTCGTCGATAGGAATGCCACGGCCATTGTCGACAACCGTAATGGAGTTGTCTTCGTGAATCGTGACGTCGATTTTGGTGCAATAGCCGGCAAGAGCCTCGTCGACGGCGTTGTCCACGACCTCATACACAAGGTGATGCAAACCACGCGGACCCGTCGAACCGATATACATGCCGGGGCGCATACGAACAGCCTCAAGGCCCTCGAGGACCTTAATGTCTGAGCCATCGTAGTGGTCGGGCTTTTCTTTGACCACGGCCTCCTCCTTTCCGTCCCGATGAAAATCGGGATGCGCCAACAAACGCCGGCGCCATAGGCATAAAGCGTTTCAACCGCCAATTTCACATAGAACAGGACGCCGAGGAGCACACCAGCTGGATGATGTGCGTAAAAACTCAAGCAATCCAACTAGCGAATTTTACCATATTCGGGGTTTTATACCGCGCTTCAGCACGCGATTTAAGATAGTCCACACGGCCTACAAGGCCCCATTGTCGCCTTTTTCGACTGCAGCAGCGTTTTTTACCTCTAAATCGGAAATCATGGCGCGTTTAAGCGCTTCTCGCACCTTTTTATCGGGAATCGTGGACAGTTCCTCGTCAATCTGGGCTATACGCGCCTCAGAAAGCGCTACACGCGGCGCTTTCTCTTGAGCGGCCGTTTTTTCGACTTCTTCACGGTAAGGATGGGAGAGTTTGTACTTGCCGCGCGAGACGCGGATGCGGAACTCGTCGATTTCCTCGCCGAACAGCTCAAGGAACTTCAACTTGATCATCTCGCGGCGCGCGTCGACCTCCGCCGCGATAAGGCTATCTTCCACATACACGATGAGCTCGCCCGCGGGCGGCTTTCGACGAACGAACGCGCCGCCTGCCGAACGGGACGCGGCGGGCGACGTGCGCGAGGTTTCATTCCGTTCCGATGTTTCACGTGAAACATCGGTTTCCTCTTCGGTCTTGCGAATGATGTAAATCGAATTCGTGTGGTCGAGAATTACTGCGGCGGCAAGGCCGGCGCACGCTTCAAGCGCCGACTTCCACATGCGCTTCACCTTTGCGGCGCGCGCCGCTTTAGCCGCAAGCACGTCCGAAGACGCCTGCCCACGCAAAGTCTTTTGGAGGGCCATGGAAAACGATTTCATGGAATTGCTCATGCACGAACACCCGCCTTCGACAAATCGAGCACAGACGCGCGATCAACGATATCGTCTTCGAAACACGTCAAATCGGTAGCGGTCATGAACGTCTGGATATCTTCATGCAACAAATCAACGAGCGCGCCGCGACGGCGGGCATCGAGTTCGCTCATCACGTCATCGAGCAGCAGCACGGGTTTTACGCCAAGCATCTTCTTCACCAATTCAACCTCGGCGATTTTCCACGCAAGCGCAATTGAGCGCTGTTGGCCCTGCGAAGCAAACGTGCGGGCGTTGTGCCCGTCGATGAAGAATTCCATATGGTCGGCGTGCGGGCCCACGACCGCACGGTGGCGCGCACGTTCCTCGAGGCGGCGCGAGAACATCGCATTCGCCGTTGCCTCAAGAACCTCGTCTTTCGACATTTCCACGTCGTATGGGCGGCTCTCGGCCAGCTCCGCCAAATCCTCCGAAAGCCACGAGGGAATGTACGAATACGAGAGCTCCTCCGCGCCGTCGGTGATATCGCCATATACGCGAGCCATGCGGCCACACAGATTGCGGAACAGCGCGACGCGATACATATGGAGGCGAGCGGCTACGGGAATAAGCGCGTCGTTCACGCTGTCGATGAGCACATCGGTCGCTTCATCTTTCAAAAGCGCATTCTTATTGCGCAGGAGCTTCTCGTAATCGCGGCGAATGACACGATGGTTCTTCGAAAGCTGGCTGCCAAGCAAATCGATTGCGGAACGCTTTGGCGTTTGAGAGCCCTTCGCAAGCTCAAGATCATCGGGAGAGAACGCCACGGCGGGCAGAATTCCCTGCAAATCTTGCGCTGCGCGGCGCTTCCCATTGAGCGTGTACGACCTCGATGCCGGCTCAATCACCGTCGCAACGCTCAAATCGCGCGAGTCGGATACGAATCGCGCTTCGAGGCGAGCGAACGGCGCGCCCCACATGATGAGGTCGCGCCCGCGGGCCGAGCGAAACGACCCATGGGCGCACAAAAGCTGGATTCCCTCGACGACGTTGCTTTTGCCCGTGGCATTAGGGCCCACGAAAATCGTGAGTCCGCCAATGTCACCCAATGCGAGGCTTCGATAGTTGCGAAAACCTGCCAGGCGCACTTCCTGAATGCGAAGATCATTTGCCACGGAGAGCACGTCCTTAAGATACGCGAACGGGCATAACGAGATACAGGAAGTTCTCGCCTGCGCCCGCACGGAAAATGCCGGGCTTCATGGGCGACGTGGTCTCAAAGAACACCTGGTCGGTCGAAACGGACATAAGGCCGTCGAGCACGTACTGGTGGTTCAGGGCGATTTGGATGCTTTCGCCCGCAACCTCGCAGCCGACGACTTCCTCGGCCGAACCGACGTCCTGCGTGGCCGCGTTGATGATAGCGTTGCCCGCTTCGGCATTGATATCGATTTTCACAGGCGACGAGAGTGCGCTCACCAAGCCCACGCGCTTAACCGCGGTAATGAGCTCTTGCGTGGTGAAGCATGTCTTCGTTGCCCACGACTGCGGGATGATCTGACGGTAGTTCGGGAAATTGCCCTCGATGCGGCGGTTGATGAGCACCATATTCTGATAAGTGAACACGATCTGGTTCGCCGTAAGGCCGATGGTGATGTTCTCTTCCATCTTCGGCAGGCCGGCAACCTCCTGGAGGAACACGCCGGAAACGATTGCCTCAAAATTCTCTTGAGCGCCCTCAAGCGCGATATCGGCCACGGCAAGGCGATACGAGTCGGTCGCAACCATGCGCAAGCCTTCATCGGACGTAGAAATAAGCACGCCCGTGAGCACTGCGCGGCTTTGGTCCTTCGAAACAACCTTCGCCACACGCTTCACCATAGAGCAGAATTGCGCAAACGGAACCTCGATGGAACTCGAAACGTCAACGTTGGGGAAAGGAGGGAAGTCGGCCGCGTCGAGCGTTTTGAGCGTGAACGACGACTTACCGCACGATACCGTGACGGCGGAATCGTTCGTCTGGAACTCCACGGCTGCCTCGGGCAGGTTCTTTACGATATCGAGAAGAAGCTTCTCGGGAATAACGGTTGTTCCCTCTTCTTCAACGAGCGCAGGAACGCTGTAACGAATGGAGCGTTCGAGGTCGGTGGTTTCCATAACCAGCCCCATACCCTCTGCTTTAATGTAGACGCCAGAAAGCACGGGGATGGTAGAGCGCGAAGCTGTGCCCTTGGACACGATGGTCAATGCATTAAGGAGTTCGCTCTTGTTGATGTTGAATCTCACTTTTTTGCCCTTCTGCTCTTAAATAAATAATTAATAATTGTAGTAGTAATAAGGACGGTGGAAAAGTGGAAAAGGTTGCATCAGGCCTGCTCAATTATGGTTTTTGATGACTGAAGAATGTTTGACAATCTGCGCCCGCTTTCCACTGCTTTTATTGCTTATATTATCTTTCCACCGCTTTCCTCAAGTTTTCGACTAGTTTTCCCGAATGTTTTTAATAATGATTTCGAGCTCTTCTTGAAGCTCTCGACTCTCTTTGGTCTTCTTCTCGATCTTTTCGACGGAGCTCATAATAGTCGAGTGATCGCGGTTGAACCGTTTTCCGATGTCGTTGTAAGGAATGTCGATCATCTGGCGGCACAAGTAAATCGCCACATGGCGCGCATAGGCGATATTGCGCGATCGCTTGGTGCCAATGAGGTCGGCATGGCTCACCTGATAGTACTGCTCGACTTCGTGCTGCACGGCTTCGACGGTGATTTTCTTCAACGCGCCGGCTGAGAAGTGGTTCTCGAGCAGCGATTTCACGTCGGAGAGCGTGATGTCGGGGTTTCCGAACGCGGTCATTTGCGAAATGACCTTCGTTACGGCGCTTTTGAGCTCGCGCACGTTCGAACTCGATATTTCCGCGATATACATTTGTATATCTTCGGGAACATATAAATCCCAGCTGCCCTCGGAGCGCTTGTATTCCTCGATGAACGACTTGATAATGCCGAGCTTCGTTTCAACCTCAGGCGGTTGAATGTCGTAGGTACCGCCCGAATTGAAGCGGCTCTTGTATCGTTCGTCGATATCGATGCTCTTGGGCGAGCGGTCGGCCGAAAGCACGACTTGCTTGCCGGCGTCGGTGAGGCGATTGAACAGCTGGAACACGATATTGACCGTGGCCGATTTGCCTTGGAAATATTGCACGTCGTCGATGAGCAGCGCGTCCGCGACGAGGTAGCGGCACTGGAATGCCTGGAAACTCGACTTATCTTTGCTGTGGTCGATCGCGGCGATGGAGTATTCTGTGATGAATTCCTGCGCATCGATGTATACCACGCGCATATCGGGCCGCGTTTCCAGAATGTAGTTCTGGATAGCTCGCAGCAAGTGTGTCTTGCCCAAACCGCTTTTTCCGTAGATGAACAGGGGATTCAAGGTCGACTTGCCGGGCGATTCCGCTACCGATACGGCCATCGAATAGGCCAAACGGTTCGAGTCGCCGATGATGAAATTCTCGAAGGTAAGCGCGGCCGCTCCCGTGTCCATGCCATTTGCGCGCGCGATTTGGCTGCCCGTGAGGTGGCTCGTTGTCGCGGGCTGCTGCGAGCTTTGCTGCGTTGCGGCGGCAGGCTGGACCTGCGGCGCGACCTGGGGTTGGGGCTGAATCGGCTGTGCGGTTGGTGCGATGGGTTCGGAGTGCGCGGGCGCGATGGGCGCGGCACCCGTCTGTGCTCCCGCCGCTTGGGAGGCTGCCGTCGGTTGCGCGGCTGGTGTGTGGGCTGGCGCTTGCTGGGCATTGTGCGTGGCGATTTGCTGCATGAATGCCGAAGAACCCGGGTCAACCTCGATTTCTACCA
>CAKUEV010000069.1 GCA_934646845.1 uncultured Slackia sp. | reverse complement strand
ATTACCGGCTAGCGCCCGAGAACCCCGCGCCAGCCGCCCTTGCCGATGTGGCGACTTCGATTCGGATGATTGCTTCCGGCTTGCAGTGCGACGTCGACGCGTCGCGCCTCGTGTTTCTTGGCTATAGCGCCGGCGCATCACTCGCGCTTGCCGCCGCGCTCGAGCTCGCGTGCGACTCCGAGGTAGGTCTTGCGGGGCTGGCGCTTCATTACCCGTTCCTCGATGCGGCGACCGCGCCCGATGGCGCGGCGGTGCGCGACATCGATCTGCCGCTCGACCTTATGCAGGCGTTCAACGAGTGGTATATCGCCGACGGAGACGCCCGCGACCCGCGCATTTCGCCTGCATTCGCGACCGATGCGCAAATCGCCTCGCTGCCGTTCGTCGGCTTCTACCCGGTCGAAGGTGACGAGCTGTTCTCGCAGGCCGATGCAATGGCGTCGCGCATCAACGCCCTCGGTCGGCCCGTGGGCTGGCATCCCGTTTCCGGGATGTACCACGGCTACGTCGAAGACGCGGCCAACGTCGCCGCATACGAGGCCATTTCGCTTCCCGAAACCGTGGCCGCCCGTCCGAACGGCTACGTGCAGGCCGCGGCGCGCAATGTGAAGGCGAGCCTCGAAGAAATTTTGGGCCCTGCGCCCCACGATATCGAATTCAACGGAGGAAGGTGAGACGCGCATGACGAAATGGACTCTGGGCGTGATTCTGTGCGACTTGGTTTTGGCCGCGGTCATCAACACGTCGGCCATGCTGCTTTCCGCCGCGCCGATTTCGTTTCAGGCGTGGTACCCGGGCACGGCGAGCGCGTTTTTCACCAATGTGCTGCTCCAACTCGTTTTGCCGGTGCCGGCGGCTGGTCAGGCGGTGACGCGTTTCCTCGCGGGGTCGCGCATTCGCCCCGTCTTCTCGGTGTTCGTCGAGAACTTCATCTTCGTGACATGCATCTCGTTCACCATGGCGGTTGTGCAAACACCCGCTGGCTGCAACGTCGTCGCGACATGGCTTTCAACGTACGTTTGGCTCGCATCCATCGGATACGTGACATCTCTCGTTTTATACGCGATTCAAAACAAGAAACAGCATCAATAACATCATTGAAGAGGAAGGACTTTACTCATGGGCTATAAGATTCTCACGCTCTCCCCGGGTTCCACCTCCACCAAGGTGGCCCTGTTCGACGACACGAAGGAGATTTTCCGCCTGAACGTGACGCACCCCGCCGAAGAGCTGGCCAAGTTCGACAAGGCGGCCGACCAGTTCGACTACCGCAAGCAGGTCATCCTCGACGCGCTCGCCGAGCAGGGCGTAGGCCTCGAGGAGATCGACGCCTACTCGGGCTACTGCGGCGCCATGGGCCCCACGGTGGGCGGCATTTTTGCCATTGACGACACCGTGTGTGACCACGTGATGAACGCCGGCGTAAACCATCCGGCTATTTTGGGCGCGCCGCTTCTGCATGCGCTTGCGCAGGTTCATGGCAAGCCCGCTTACGCAGTGAACCAGCCCGATACCGACGAGCTTAACGACGTCGCCCGCATCACGGGCTATCCGGGCGTATATCGCAAGAGCCACGTGCATTGCTTGAATCAGAAGGAATGCGCCATTCGCTGCGCCACCGAACTGGGCAAAACCTATGAGGAAGGCACGTTTATCGTGGCGCATGTGGGCGGTGGCCTTTCGGTTGCATGCCATGACCACGGCCGCATGGTCGATACCAACGATGTGCTTGAGGGCTCCGGGCCGTTCGCCCCGAACCGATCGGGTGACGTGCCCCTGAAGCCTGTGGTGAAGCTCGCGTTTTCGGGCGACCACACCAAAAAAGAGATCGACGGCGTTATTGGCAAGACGGGCGGTTTGGTTGGTCTCGTCGGCACCGACGACGCTCGCCAGATTGATGCGCGCATCGAGCAAGGCGACGAATGGGCGAAGATTTGCTACGAGGCCATGGCCTACCAGGTCGCGAAGGCGATCGGCGCGTTCGCAACGGTGCTCAAAGGCGAGGTTGACGGCATTGTGCTCACGGGCGGCGTTTCGCACGACCCGTTCTTTGTGAACTATGTTGCCGAGCGCGTGGGTTGGATTGCCCCCATCAAGGTGTACGCGGGCGACTTCGAGATGGATGCCCTTGCCGCTGGCGCCGTCCGCGCGCTGAACGGTGAGGAGAACGTCATGACCTATACGGGCGAGCCTTCTTGGAAGGGTTTCCAGATGGAGGGCGCTATCCCCGAGGCATAAGGCCAACTGGCCAATTGCTTGAATGTGGAGCGTATACGCTTTGCAGATAGGTCGTCATCCCCTTGATTTTGGCTCTGCCATGGGCGACCTGGGCGCCATGCATTCGCGTGGCGCCTTTTTTGTGTCCCTCGACCCCGCGTGAGCCCAACCGCATCCCCCAGGCTTATAGGACAAAAAGCGTGTTTCATTCAGAGACGTTAACGCCGGTCGATTGCCCTTTTTCGTTTGCTTGAATTTGTCGGCTGCATTTGGGTGTTCGAACAAAATATATGTTCGAACGTATACGCCTGAATACTCGGGCCGTAGGGTAAGAGGAAGGCCAAAGACGGGATCTCCGCCACTGGCAGGTGTGAAGACGCGCGGCTTGCTGGCGCGAAGGGGCAAGCTTTTCCAGCGCGAGGGCGCACAGATGCAAGATCCGCCGGCTCGAATGCGCGTTTTTCGCCTGGCAAGCATGGGTCCGGGCCCTAGATTGCGAATGGCCACGGTTTTGGCCACCTCTTCGCAAAAAGTGGTCAAAAAGCGTGCCATTTACAAACGCCGCCTTCGCGAAACCCCTCCGCTTGCAGCTCTTCTCGCGAAACAGCAGTCGAGGGCGGCCCCCGAAGTCGAAGTGGGTATTCTACAGGGCGGGAGCGGTTGTTCTTGAGGCCGCCGTCGCGTTTGCGCCTCCATCCTGCCGCGCCCTCACGGTCCGCGTTGAGGCGGCCTTTGCGCAAAAACGCACGAAGTGCGTATCCTATTTCGAAACGCGATGTTGCAAGCTGTTTATGGGCTATCGCGACCTGGGATTATGTTTGTGTGTGCGTGCTTTTTGAACGTATCATGAGCCAAGGGTACGCACTTCGCGCGTTTTTATGCGAAGGCATCTGTTTTTGGCTGGCGGGTTGGCTGTCGGTGGCGCTGCGTCTTGCTTTGCCGGCAATGCTGAGGGGCTCTTGCGTCCGCTGAGGGCGAATGATGAAGTCGATTTGCGCACGCTTTCCCGACCTCGCGCAGGTCCACCCACGTTCGCCAAAACGCTAGTCTGACCTCGCGGCGGCTTCTGTCGACCGCATCGTGTTTGCGCTATGGTAATGTTTGCAAAAATGCTGTTTCCCGACTTTAGGGGGATCCATGGTGCTGAATCCTGCTCAGGGCATTCGTTTTTTCCAATTGCTCGATTCCGTGGTTGATTTCGCCAATGCGCGTTTGGGGTTGAATCTTCGCGTCGGCTGCGATCGCGCGCAGCGTGACCCAGAAAAGCAAAGTGAAGTCATGCGGGCATTGTGCGCGCACCCCGAGGTTCTGCAGGAATACGTCGCGCTGAACCCGTCGGGCTTTTCGGCGTCGCTTCTGAATGATGCGGCATCGTGGTGCGAGGCGCTCGATGACCGATTCCCCTATTGCGTTCGCCCGAACGGCGACGTTGAGCTGCTTTTCGAAGATCACATCATAGAACTCACGGGGTTTTCGCTCGAGGTCGATTCCATGCTAAAAAGCGATATCGGTTTCGTCGAAGCGTGTCTTCTGCCGTTCGCGGGTCGCATCGTGTACGCTTCGGCCATGGCGGAATACGACATGGCAATTGGTGCGGGGCTGGCGAAGCAATTCGACGCCTGGTTCGCCGACGCGCGCGAGAATGGGAAAATTATTCGCACGGCCGATGAATATCTTACGGCGGTCCCGCTCCTAAAGGCGCAGCGCGACAAGCGCGAGGCGAAGCAGCTTATCGAAGACACGGAATACGACCTGAACCCGCCGACCGAATTTCCCGGTGTGCATCGCAGCCCTTTGGCAGACGTGCCGTTCGAAGAACGCGACGCACGCATAGAAGAAGAGGCGTGGCGCATACTGGAAAACTTCGAAGGCGGCGCGCTGACCATCGAGAAAACGCTGCGGAAGCATTGCGTGAAAGGGGAGCGTCGAATAGTTCGGCGCCATCGCTTGCCTTGCGCTACGGGCGTTGCATGGGAGCGAGCCTTTTGCCCAACTTGCATAGGCGCGCTTCGCTGCTCGCCAAGACCACGCTTTCCGCCACTGCGAAATGTGTTCAAATGATGGTATTTCACTAATGCAGCAAAAATGTTACCTAAGCAAACGAAATGGGGTGCTGAAGCCTTCCATACGTCAAAATACTTAGAGAATAGGTATGTCACACTCTGCAGACGAGGGAAAATGCGCCCCATATACGCAATTTGTTGTAATTTCCCCCCAAATGGGTGAGGGCTTTTTGGGCAGTTTTTCGGCCAACTGTGCTAAAGTTTTCCGAAGTATTTCGTGTACAGATTTACCAAGATGCTTTGGGCATCCCCTCCAACTTGTACACGGAATACGGGGAAGTGAAGGAAAGAAGAAGAAAGAAAGGGGGTATCCATGGCTGAAGAAGAGAAGGTTGAAACGACCGAAGCTGCGGATACCAAAGCCGCCAAAAAGGGCAAGAAGAAATGGCCCGTCGTTGTCGGCGTTGTTGCTGTCGTAATCGTGGCCGCTGGTGCGGGCTTCTGGGTTTGGCATGAGCAGCCGAGCTTCTGCGCCGCCATCTGCCACACTCCGATGGACGCTTACCTCGAGACCTACGATTCTGGCAACTATGACAAGTATGGCAACGAGCTCACTTCTGAAGATCAGAAGAACGCTATGATGGCCTACCTGCACAAGACCGAAGCCGGCACCACCTGCCTCGGCTGCCATCAGCCGGTCATCACCGAGCAGATCACCGAAGGCATGAACTGGATCACCGGCAACTATGAGGTTGCTGGCGAGAACAAGCAGGGCGACACCGTCCTCGAGACCCGCGACATCAGCGAGCTCGTTGCTGCTCGTGGCGCTGAAGACGACGAGTTCTGCCTGAACTCCGGTTGCCACACCAATGCTGACGGTTCTGTCATGACTCGCGACGACCTCGTGGCTCTGACCGCCGACCTGTCCAGCACCCGCAACCCGCATGTCTCCCAGCACGGCGAGTACTCTTGCACGCAGTGCCACAAGGGCCATGCGCAGTCTGTGAACTACTGCTCCAGCTGCCACAGCGACGCTCCTATCCCGGAGGGCAGGCTCTCCGCGAGCGAGGGCAAGAAGCTTCAGACTCTCTAGTTTGGCGCATCCGCCGATCGCAACGCTGCGGGTACTGCAATTTGCGTAGTTTCCCGAAGCGCCATGGAACAAAAGGACCCGCCATTTTTTGGCGGGTCCTTTTTTGTATTATGCAGGGTTGGAATGCCCTGCTCTTATGTCGACGCGGGGCTTTAATGCCCGATGGGGCTTATTGAGATACGGGCGCGCGCGTGCGCGCAAGGGGAGCGGCCAAAAGCGCCGCACGGAAAAGGAGCGAAGCGAATGAACTCCAAAATGAAGCGCAGGCTCATTGTGGTCACGGGCGTTATCGTTGTGGTGCTCGCGATTGTTCTTGCCATTGTCGGCTCGAGCGGCGCGGCGAAAACCATCTCGGTGAAAGATGCCCTGGAATCTGACCTTTCGGGCGAGCGCGTGCAGGTTTCCGGCAACGTGGTGGACAACTCGTTTGCCACGGTCGACGGTGTGCTCACGTTCGACATCTACGATCCCGATGGGGGCGATCCGGCCCAGAAGCTTCATGTGAGCTACGATGGCGCCGCTTCTTCGACGTTCGGCAACGGCGTGACCGCTATTTGCACGGGCAAAATCGTCGAGGGCGAAAGTGGCCTTGAGCTCGTGTGCAGCGAGCTTGTCACGAAGTGCCCCTCGAAGTATGAAAGCGCTACTGACGCTCTGAGCGTGACGAATCTGCTCGACTACGGTGACTCCATCATTAACACCACCGTGAAGCTCAAGGGTGCCGTGAAAGCCGGCACGCTCACTTCGGCCGCCGAAAGCGGCGAGCCGCGCTTCGTGATCGTCGACGCAAACGACGCTTCGCGCGAAATCGCCGTCGATTATGACGGCGCGCTGGCCGACGGCATTGCCGATGGCACTTCGGTCGTCGTCACCGGCTCGCTGGAAGCGTCCGGCGCATTTAAAGCAACCGACGTCGCGCAGGAGGGTTAAAGCGTGTCTACCTTTGGTTTGTTCAGCCTGGTCATCGCCTTTGCGGGCGTGGTCATTGGCTCTGTGTGCCTGCTCGTTTCGCAGGCGCTTCGCGGCACTCGCCGCGCATCTTCGGCCGACACGTTCGCGTGGGCGGGCGCCGTGGCGCATATTCTCGCGTTCATCGCGCTCACGTTCTGCTGCGGCCTGCTCGTCTTCTGCTTCATGACGGGCGATTTCTCTATCGAATACGTGCTGCTCGAGCATTCCGAGGCGGAAGGCGCGCTCGGCGTGCTCTACCGTTTCGCGGGTCTGTGGGCCGGCCGCGAGGGCTCGCTTCTGCTGTGGGCATGGCTCATCTCGGCGTTCAACGTGGCCGTGGCCGTGCGCGTGATGAAGCACGACGAACCCATCGATTGCATGGCGCTGCTCGTGTCGGGCCTCGTGCTCGTGGCGTTTGTGGCCGTCATGCTCTTCTCGGAAAGCAATATGCCCTTCACGGCGACCGCGGCTCCCTACATCGATTCTTCGGGCCGCCTCACGAATACGGGCTCCATGCAGGGCATGAACCCGCTGCTCGAGCACTGGGCGCAGGCCATTCATCCGCCGACGCTGTTCATCGGCTACGCGGGCCTCACTATTCCGTTCGCGTACGCCATCGCGGCGCTCATCGTGAACGATTCTTCCAAGAAATGGGTTGAGCGCTCGAGCCGTTTCGCCATGATTTCGTGGCTGTTCCTGGGCATCGGTATTGGCCTTGGCTGCGTGTGGGCCTACGTCGTGCTTGGCTGGGGCGGCTACTGGGGCTGGGACGCTGTGGAAAACGCCAGCCTGCTTTCGTGGTGCGTGGCGCTCGCGCTTGTGCACAGCTTCACCGTGTACCGCAAGCGCGGCGCGTTCAAGCGCTGGTCGATCATGTGCGCGTGCATCACGTTCGCGTTCGTTATTACCGGCACGTTCATCACGCGCTCGGGCATCGTGCAATCGGTGCACGCCTTCGAGGGCGACCCGGTGTCGCTCGTGCTCTTCGGCGGCCTTATCGCGGTTTCGATGCTCGCGGGCATCGCCGGCCTGCTTATTCGCTGGAAGAGTTTCGGCCCCGGCGAGAACGACGTTATGGAATCGTTCGCCTCGCGCGACGCCGCGTACTATTTCAACAACGTAATCATGATCGTGTTCACGGTGATCCTGTGCTACCTCACGGTGGCAAGCGCGCTGCCTTCATGGCTGCCGTTCGGCGGCCAGAGCCTGTCCGCCGGTACCTATAATGCCATCGCTCGCCCGCTCGGGGTGGCGTACTGCGCGATTATCGCCGTATGCCCGCTGCTTTCTTGGGTGAAAACCGACCCCAAGGCTTTCTGGAAGAAGGCGCGCGTCCCGGGTTTGTGCGCGGTCGTGCTGTTCGTTGCGCTCATGGCATATTTCGTCACCACGCTCTACCCGGCGTATGACGCCATCATCCAGGCGGGCGGCACCGAGGCCGAAGAGCTCGCGTCGGAAGGCCCCGTGTGGTACTACAACGGCATCGCCGTGGTGGGCTTCGCGGTGGCGAGCTTGCTGTTCTTCAATACGCTGTTCCTTATTGGTCGCACGGTCGGCGCGCGCGCGAAAGCTGCGGGCAAAAACCCGGTGGCGGCGTTTTTCGCAAGCCTCGCGTCCGACGCCCCGCGTTTCGGCGGCTACATCACGCACCTTGCGATGTCCATCATTCTGGTGGGCCTCATTGGTTCGTCGATGTATGTGACCGAGAAAACCGGCTACGTCGATTTCGATCAGGATTCCAACACGGGCGGCACGTTCACCATTGAGAACTACGAGCTTCGCTATCTGAACAATGAAGTAACCGAGACCTCCAACGGCAAGCAGGTTGACTACTGCACCCAGTTCGAGGTGTACGACACGAATTCTGGCAACTACATTGGCACGGTGTCGCCTTCGGTGACGCTGCAGTCGGCCACGCAGCAGACCAAGCTCAACGCGAGCGTGATAAGCTTCCCCATGGAGGACTTGTTCGTGGTGTACCGCGGCGTGAATGATGCCGGTCAGCTGTCGATGGACGTGCGCGTGAACCCGCTCATCAGCTGGGTGTGGGTCGGTTTCGCGATGCTCGTTATTGGCACCGGCCTTGGCGCGTTTGGCCGCCGCAAGCCTTCGGGCAAAGTGAAGGTTAAGGCTGGTGCTCAGGCGGAAGCTGCCAAGGGCGATGCTTGTGCGGAAGAGACGGCCGAGGGCGAGGCGGAAAGCGCCGCCGAGGCCGCGATTAAGGCGGAAAGCGCCGCCGAGGCTGCGACCGATGCCGCTGTGGCGACTAAGCCTGCGGCAACGGCGGAAGCGTAGGGCAGCGGCTATGGCAAACGCCATTGAAACGAAAAAGCTCACGAAGGTGTTCGGCGACCGCAAGGCGCTCGACAAAGTGTCGATCGAAGTACCCGAAGGCGCGTTCCTTTCCATCTTCGGGCCGAACGGCGCCGGCAAAACCACGCTCGTGCGCACGCTCGCCACGCTTTCGCGCGCCACGTCGGGCACGGCGCTCGTGGCGGGCTTCGATGCGAAAGAAGACCCCGATAAGGTGCGCGAGCACATTGGGCTCATCTCGCACAACCCCATGCTGTACCCCGACCTCACGGCCATGGAAAACCTCATGTTCACCGCGCAACTGTACGGCGTGGTGAACGCCGAGGAACGTGTGCGCGAGCTTCTGCGCGCGGTTGAGCTCGACCATCGCCGCTTCGACGTGGTGCGCACCTTCTCGCGCGGCA
>CAKUEV010000068.1 GCA_934646845.1 uncultured Slackia sp. | reverse complement strand
TGTGAGCTACGATGACGGATCGGTGTCGTCCGACGCCTATTCGCCGAGCGCCTTGCGCGAAAAGGGGAATGAGAGCTTTACGGTCAGCGTCGCGAGCGAAGGGGCCGGGCCAAACGATGCCGTCGAAGGCGCGGGGCGCTTTGGCCAGGGCGATACGTGCAAGGTCGAGGCTCGCTGCTCGACGCCAGGCAGGACATTCGCGTATTGGAAGAACCAAAAAGGCAAGATCGTTTCGGAAGATGCCGCATACGAGTTCGAGGTTAAAGGCGACACGATGCTCATCGCGGTATTCCTCGATGCGGTGACGATTGAGCCTGAGGCGCATATGGACAGCGTTGACGGCCCGGTGCCGCAAGGCGTTTCGTTTTCGATACAAGCCAACGGCGTAGACCATGGCGGCACGTTCACGACGTATGTCGGCAAAAGCTACACGGTGGTTTGCCATTATGACAACACGAAGCTGAGCACCAAATACTGGGTCGATGTGGTTGGCGAAAAGACCTACTTTACCGATGAAATCGAATGCACGGCAGTTGCTGGCGAAAATCGGCCCATATGCGTATTCGTCGAGCGCGGCTGGCTCGATGTCGTCGCGAAAAGCGTCGATGGCGACGAATGGGGGAAAACCCAGGGCTCGGGTTACTACGATTTGGGCTCGAAGGCCAAAATAAAGGCGATTCCCAGTAATGGCGGAGAATTTCTTGGTTGGATGCATCGCGGCGAATTCATTCCCGAGGAGTTTTATTTCGAATATTGCGTCAACGATTTCGACCCCGTGACCGCCTGGTTCGGGCCCGATGTGACGCAGGTGGTCGTCGTGCAGGCCGCCTCGGCGCAGCCCGAGCTCGGCCGCGTTGAAGGCGCGGGCGTCTATGTGCAGGGCAGCGAGGTGACGCTTTCGGCCGTGCCCGCTGCTGGGTACGAATTCGCGGGCTGGCTGCGCGATGGCAAGCCCATAGAGGGCGGTGCGACGTTGTCCATTGCTGCGGAAGGCGAAGCCATCAACGGGGGCAAAGTCAAAGTGTCGCCGCAATACACGGCGCAATTCAAGCGCGTTTCCGTGGAATATTCCCAGGTCATTGACCTGGGGAACCGTAGTGTTATGGATGGCGTTGAGCTGCCCTGCGTGTCAGGCACGCTCGAGGTTGGCGAAGACGGGCGCGTGGCGCTCGACGCTTCGGCGCTCGGCATGCTCGACGATGACATTTCGTTTGTTGGTTGGTACGACAAGGCCACAGGAGATTTGCTTTCCGAAAGCGCGGCGTATGAGTTCGTGCCTGCGCAAAGCGAGCATCTTGAGGCGCGCTTTGCGCTGAAAGATTTCGCGGTGCGCGTGAATTCTGCGCAGGCAACCGATGCGTCCGAGGCGTATGCCCGCGTGGACGCCTCGACGTTTGCGGGCTATCGCGATGCGGGCGAGGCAGTGCAACTTTCCGCCGTGGCGAGCAATGCGCACTTCCTTGGCTGGTATGTCGGCGCGGGCGATAGCGCGCGCGTGGTAAGCGACGCGCTTTCGTTCGAGTACGCGGTTGAGGCGGCCGATGCGCGCGAAGGCGCTATCGACGTTACGCCGAAATACTGTGCCGAACAGGCGAGCGTCGTGCTCGGCGTCGATGGCGTCGATGAAGACGGCAACCCCGCCGGCCAATTCTTGTACAGCGGGCTGTACGGCATAGGCTCGCGTGCCACCGTGGTGGCGATTCCCGCCGCGGGCTATGTACTCGACCGCGTCACCGATTCGCATGGCAACGAAGTGCCCGTAGAAAGCGACGGGTCGTACACGTTCCTTGTGACGGGCGACGTGCAGTTTATCGCGCATTTCCGAGCAACCGATGATGGCGACGAGGCGTTCGAGGCGTTGCAGGCCGCGCTCATCGCGGCGCTTACGCTTGCGGGCGTGCTTGGCACGATGTATGGCTTGGGCGAGCTGATCGATCCCATTGTGGTGCCGGCCATCGCTGAAATAGCTGCCGCCGAAAGCATCGAGGAGCTTGCGGCGATCGGCGAAGAGGCCCTCGGTAAAATCAAGGATATCTTTGACGACCATAAAAAGCCGCACGACCCTGACAACCCCGACAGACCTCATGGCGACCATAAAATCGAAATCATTGCGGCTGCCAACCCGCAGGCGGGCGGCAGCGTATTCGGCGGCGGTGTGCACTATGAAGGCACGGTGGCCGAGCTGCAGGCTATTCCCAACCCGGGGTGGCGCTTCGTGTGCTGGATGAAGAACGGCGTTGAATGGTCGACGAAGCCCATGACTTCGATTGCCGTGACCGACGCAACGCCTGAAGTGGTGAATATGGTCGCTGTGTTCGAAAGCGACGTGCAAATAACCACCTCGATCGAAGTGGAAGGCGTCGCGGCCGATTTCTCTACGGGCTGCAACGCATCGCCCGACGTGCAGTTGCCCAAGCGTGGGGAACAGGCCGCAGTAGTAGCGACCGAGGGAGAAGGCTATGCGTTCGTCGGCTGGTTCGAAAACGGCGTTGAGGTGTCGAGGACCCAAACGTACGGGTTCGTGGCCGAAACCGATCGCCATTTGGTTGCGAAATTCCGCAAAGCAGATAAGACTATCGTCGTGAATGTGCAGCCTGCCGATGCGGGCGAGGTGCTGTGCAACGGTATGCCCATCGAGGGCGGCGTGGTTCGCGCGAAAGACGGCGACATCCTCACGTTCACGGTGCGCGCGAATGCGCGGCCGGGCGACGATGCCGAGAAAAGCTATAAATTCGTCGAATGGCGCGAAACCGATGCGGCGGGGCGCGTCGTCGTCAACCGCCAAGAGGTATGCGAGTACCGCGTCGATGGCAACGCGACCCTTACCGCGGTGATGGATGGCGAAGATTCCCATCTCGTGCGCGCGAAAGCAAGCCCTATCGAGGGCGGCACGGTGGCGCTCGAGCGGGCGAACGGCCTGGGCGAGGCACTTGAGGTACCTGAGGGCGAGAGCGTAATGGCCGAGGCGAGCGCTGCTGACGGGTATCTGTTTGACGGGTGGTATCTGTCGTATGGTGCCGCCGAGGCCGCTACGTTTGCCTCGAACGAGCCGTCGTACACGTTCGCTCCCATCGCCGACTGCACGGTGGAGGCGCGTTTCACCAAGGCGTGCAAGATAGCCGTGGTGGTGGAGCCCCTTGAGTCACTCGCGGGCGAATACACCGTGCAGGGCGCGGGCTGGTGCGTGGCGGGCGAGCCGGCTGTGCTTTCCGTGGAGCTGTCGGCATCGATGCGCGACGGGTATGCGTTCAAAGGCTGGTACGATGCCGAAACCGGCGTGCTCATGGGAACCGACCCGTCGTATTTGCAGTTCTATCCCCAAGAAGACACCACGGTTCGCGCGGTGTTCGACGCAAACCGCGGCACCATCGAGGCGCATACCGAGAGCCATGCGGTCAAGCGCGGCACCGTTGAAATCGTCGGGTCGCCGGGCGCTTCGGCCGTAACCGTCGACTACGGTACCTCCGTGGTGCTGCGGGCGAAGCCGGCCGATGGCTTCCAGTTGAAATATTGGAAGAACAGCGAGGGCGTGAAATTTTCCGAAACCGACCTTGTCGTGCGTGCGACGAAAAGCGACACGTATGCCGCCGTGTTCGAATCGGCGAAGCCCGATGTGGTCGTTGCCGCCGATTCGTGGCTGGGCGGTACGGTGACGTGCAACGGCGTGAAGGTGACGCCGACCACCGATGCTTTCAAGCTCGGTGAGACGTTGCATCTTGCGGCCGCGGCGTATCCGGGATACGTGTTCTACGGGTGGTACGTCAATGGCAAGTTCCGCAGCGTAATGCCCGAATACACCGTTGTCGCGGCGGGGGCGTTCCCGAATCCGAATCGCTGCTCGATCGTGGCGGCGTTCAAGCCCCTCGATATCGTGTGTATGCCCACGGCCGATCCCGAATGCGGCGGGTCGGTGCAGGCGAGCCGCATCGTGACCGAACGCGGTACCGATGTATCGCTGAAGGCCACGGCTGCATTGGGCTATGAATTCGTGGGTTGGTACGATCTTGATGGAAAGCTGGAATCGGCCAGCGCCGAATTCACGTGCGAGCACCAGCAGCGCAGCCATATCCACGAAGCGCGTTTCGTGGAGCGCTCGTATGCGGTGTCTGCCTCGGCGGCCGTGGCCGATGCGTCGGGCACGCTTGCCGACGGCAACGCAGCCGGTTGGGTTGAAGGCGCAACGACGGTTTCCGCAGGCGGCGCGGCCACGCTTTCGGCGCATGCATTTGAGGGCTATGCATTTGAATATTGGGCCGATGAGCAGGGCAACGCGGTAAGCGACGAGCCCGAATACCGTTTCGTTCCTTCGTGCGACACGCAGCTTCGGGCGGTGTTCGCGCCCAAGCAGTGCTCCGTAAGCGTTTCGGTCGACGACATCGCGGGAAGCGTGTCGGGGGCGGGGATCTATGCGGCCGGCCAGGTCGTCGTGCTCAGCGCGACGCCGAAGGCGGGAGCGAAATTCCTCGGCTGGTACAGCGGCGGGCAGTTTTGCAGCGCCGATGCGACGTATCGGTTCACCGTGCGCGGCGATATGGCGCTTGAAGCGGCATTCTCGATGGGCGAGTGCTCGCTGGGCGTTGCCGCCGAGCCCGCCGAGGCGGGCTTCGTGAGCGGTTTCGGAGCCTATGCGAAAGGCGAGCGCGCCGTGCTTTCCGCAGCAGCCAAACCCGGTTTCACGTTCGACCATTGGGAAGACGCGCTCGGCAATGAGATAAGCGAGCTTCCCGAATGCACGGTTACCGTTTCGGGCGATGCGGTGTACAAGGCGAGTTTCACGCGCAATTCCTATAGCGTGAGCCTGTCGTCGAATGTCGAGGGCGTAGGCATGCTGTCTGGCGAGGGCACCTATTCGTTCGGCCAAGTGGTGGAGCTGAATGCGACGCCGACTAACGACAAGCGATTCGTGGGCTGGCAGCTTGTGGGCGACGATGGGAGGCTGACGTATCTCTCGAACGATGCCCGCTGCTGGCTCGCAATCGACGAAGATCTGGTTTCGGGGCTCGAAGGCAATGCCGTAGAGCTGCAGGCGCAGTTCGCCGACCCCTATGAGGTCGCTGTTTCGGGCGCCGTGGTGTTGAAGGGCAAAAAGACGAGCCGCAATTGCAGCGTGAACGGCGGCGGCACGTTTGCCTCGGGCGACCAAGTCGCGCTGCAGGCTGTCGCGGGCATAGGCTATCGCTTCGTCGGCTGGAGCCTCGATGAGGCGGGCGAGCATATCGTCGACACGAATGCGACGCTCAGTTTCGCGGCATCGCAAGACATCACGTATTACGCGCAGTTCGAGGCCGACGAGCAGGTGAAGATCACTGTGGAGCGCAGCTCGATGCTCCGTGGCATGGTGCGGCTGGTTGGACATGGCGGCCTGGAAACCGAGCGGCTCTACGATAAGGGCGACATGTTCGTGGCGGTTGCCATGCCGTGGACGGGCTATCGATTCTCGCATTGGGTCAACGACGCGGGCACTACCGTGAGCTATAGCGCGGTATACGTGGGCGCGGCGAAGCAAACCGAACAACTCACGGCAATATTCTATGAAAACGGCTACGACGCGCAGACGAACACCTACCCGGCTGAGGCCGCCCTCATAAGCACGGTCATTCCCGGCACGGGCACGACGAGCGTTCCGGTGTCAACGCTCGTAACCATTCCCCTTCCAGGCTGGAAGTTCAAATACTGGGCCGACGAGAATGGCATGCCGGTCGCGTTCTCTCCGGTGACGGCGCGCCCGGTGTGGGGCAACCGCACGTTCACCGCCTATTACGAGCGCGAGGCGTTTGACATCGTCGCCGTCGATTCGCGCGCGGGCGGCCGCATCGAAGGCTCGCTTCCCGATAGCGAATACGGCCACGTGGTGAAGGAAACCGTTGAAAACGGCACGTCGTGCACGCTTTGCGCCGTGCCCGACGACGGCTACGCATTTGACGGCTGGTACGAGTATGGCGAGAGCGCGCCGAAAGATGCCAAGCCGCTTTCCACCGATGCGAACTGGACGTTTGTTCCCGAAGGCGATATGGCGATCGAGGCGCGCTTTGCCGAAATTCCCGCATGCGAGGTTACGGCTTCGGCGGAAAACGGCACGGTTGCGCCCGAGTCGGTCAGCGTGAAGCCGGGAGCCAGCGCGACGTTTGAGGCGACGCCGAACGAAGGTTGCTATCTGGAAGGCGTTACGCTTTCGAGTGATGCGGGCGAGGCGTCTGGGGCGTCGTCGGGGCTTGCCGAGCCGGTCGAGCTTGACATCTCCGACTACGCGGGCGGTAGCTACGCGGTAACGTTGAGCGATATCGCCGAATCGCAATCGTTGGCGTTTGCATTCGCTGCCGCCGGCGCGCCCGTTGTGCTCGCCCAGCCGCAAAGCGTTTCTGTCGGCCTGGGCGACGATGCGACGCTGGCTGTTGCGGCCGATGCTGCAGAAAGCGTGCGCGCGCATGTGGCCCTGTTCTGCGGGGAAGAGCCTGCCGCGCATTACGGGATAGGGTACCAATGGTATCGTGCGGCGAACGGCCAAGGCGAAGATGAGCTGCTTGCGGGCGAGACGAACCCCACGTTGGGCATCGCTTCGATCGGCATGGCTGACGCAGGTGCGTATTTCTGTCGCATCACGCAGGAGTATTTGGGAACCACGACTTCGGTAGACACCGAGCGCGCGACGATTTCGGTGGTCAACGACAATAACTTTGCGTTTAACGGCGGCGTTTTGGAGTCGGCTGTGGCACATGATGCCTACAGCGCGGTTGTGCCTTCGGCGTCGGGCGGCAGTGTGCCGTATGGCTACGAGGTTGCCGATGGCAGCGAGCTTCCCAGGGGCTTGAGCCTTGTCGCGAGCGGCGAGGCCAACGGAGAGCTGGTCGTGCGCATTGTGGGAATCCCCGAGGAGGCCGGCACATTCGATTTCGATGTGACGTGCACCGATGGGTCCGGCGATGAGCGAAACGCCCATTTCACGCTGGTCGTGAAGTCAAAGGCTGCGGATCTTGCGTTTGAGACGGGCGATTTCGTGTACACAGGCGCGAGCCAAAACCCGACCTTGACGGGCGTGCCCGATGGCGAGGCGGCTTTCGTGTCGTATCGATATTGGGGAATTGGATCGACGCGTTATTCCAGCGCCGCTGCTCCCACCGAGGCTGGCACGTATCGCGTGGTTGCGACATTGGACCACAATGGCTATATCGGTGCGGCGTCGGCAACGTTCGAAATCGCGAAGGCCCCTGTGGCATTCGCGATTGAGGTGCACGATTCGGTATACGACGCGAGCGAGCATGCGGCAAGCGTCAAGGCGACGTGCGATGTCGCGGGTGTCGAATCGGGCGATTATTCCGTGATGTATCGCGGCCGGGGTGCCACTGCGTATGGCCCCACGTCGCAAGCGCCTGTCGATAGCGGCAGCTATTCGGTGGTGGCGCAGGCGACAAACCCGAATATGGAGGGTGCGGCCGAGGAGCCGTTCGAAATCGCGAAGGCGCCGCAGGCTATCACGGGGACGACTTCCTACTCGGCTGTTTACGGCGACGTGGGCATTGCGTTCGACAACGTGGCGAAAACGCCGGTGGCGTTTGAAATCGCGCAACCCGAAGACGAATCTGCAAGTCCGATTGCGCTTTGGGGGCGCTATGCGACCATCAACGCCGCGGGCGTGGCGCGTGTGGTTGCCAGTGCGCCCGAATCGCGCAACTACCTTGCAGCCGAATCTGTTGAGCTCGCAGTTGCGATTGCGCCCGCCCAGCTGCTTGTGGCGGTGGACGACGCTCAGCGCATGGAGGGCGAAGCGAACCCCGCGTTCACATCGAGCCTCGTAAGCCGAGCCAGCATAGAAGGCGTTGAGGTGGCATATTCTTGTGAGGCGACTGAGGATTCTCCTGCAGGCGAGTACGCCATTGGCGCCAGCGTTGCGAATCCGAATTTTGCCGCAACCGTGAAGCCGGGTACGCTTACCGTGGAAAAGAAGTCCGGCCCCGATAATCCGGAACCAAAGCCCGACCCCGATAAGCCTGATCCAGATGCTCCGGATCCGGGCAAACCCGACCCGGATAACCCAGATCCCGACAACCCGGGGCCGAAGCCGGACCCCGACAACCCCGACCCAGGCAGGCCTGATCCGGATAATCCAGACCCCGACAACCCGAGTCCGAAGCCCGACCCGGACCCCGACAACCCAGGTCCCGTCAATCCTGACCCAGGCAAGCCTGATCCGGATAATCCAGACCCCGACGAACCGGGGCCGAAGCCGGACCCCGATAATCCCGGCCCTGGCGAGCCGTCCCAGCCTGGTAAGCCGAGCGATCCCGGCAACCCTGGCGACCCTGGGAATTTTGGAGACGGTTCTGGCGAAGAGGACGACGTGCGTGACGGTGCCACCTCAGGCGATGGAGGCGCTGATGCGGATTCGGCGGCGAAGAAGGCCAGCGCTTCTGCCAATAGCGCAGACAGTGCTGGATTGATAGCCGCTACGATTGATCGCGCACCCATTGTGCCCGCCGCGGCGCTCGGCCTTGCGTCGTTGCTGTGTGTAGTTCTCGCGGTGCGTCGCACTCGTTATCGCCGTCGTTAGACAGATGGGCTGGCATGCTATGCCGGCCCATTTTGCTGCGAGTGAGTTTCGGTTTGGCGTAAATGCCGCGCCTTCTGGTCTTCCTGCCGCGCGAGTTGTATAAAGGCTGATTCCGAGCCGCCCTCGTTTTCCTCATGCGAGAAAGACGGGGCGGCTCGTTTTTATTGACGCGCATGCTCGTGTGCGGGCGCGTAACATCCCTTTAACTTCGCGACACACGCTGTTACGCCACTTGAAACGCGCCTGAAAAAGAGTACCCGTAGCATTCTTTCCGTCGCAGGAAGAAGAAAGCGCTCGCATTGGAGAGATTCCCCCTTATGCCTCTCCAATGCGCACGCTTTCCCGAGGGAAAGGCAATGCTATGGAAGACTTCCTCACATCGTTTTTCATAACACCATTTACGAGTTTGGGCGAGGGCTTGGCCGCCGCCACAAGCCCGCTCGACGTGATTGACGCCGTCGACGGCTTCGTGTGGGGCCCCATCATGATCTTGCTGCTGCTGGGCACGCACATCTTCATGACGATTCGCACCGGCTTCATC
>CAKUEV010000067.1 GCA_934646845.1 uncultured Slackia sp. | reverse complement strand
ATCTTTGTGCAGGAGATACCCTAAACTATCCCATAATGGGAGAGTCAACGTCTTTCGCGGATTCTTCGCACCGTTGCCCATGCGTTTACAAAAGTCCCACGAAGGAGATTTCCTACTTCGACGCAGGAATATCGATCACAAAGCGAGTTACGCCATTTTCGCTCGTCGCATCAATGGTGCCGTTATGGGCCGCGACGATCTCTCGCGCAATCGCCAAACCGAGGCCCGCCCCACCCTGGCGCGTGGCGCGCGCGTCGTCTTCGCGATAAAACTTCTCGAAAATGCGTTTGAGGTGTTCGGGGCTAATTTCACGCCCCTGGTTCGAGACTTCGATCTTAAACGCACCGTTAGGCTTGGCGTGGGCGTCAATCGAAATAGTCGAATCGGGGTCGGCGTACGCCACCGCATTCTTGATCACATTCGAAAGCACGCGTGCCATTTTCGTGGCATCGGCGAATACCGTATCGCCTTCGGTGGCGTTCACCTTCAAATCGATTCCGCGCGATTCCGCTTCGGGGTAGAAATCTTCCGCAACCTGATAGCAGAACAACGCCAAGTCGAAGCGCTCGCGCTCGATGGAAATGGCGCCTAGGTTGTAGCGGGTTATCTCAAAAAACTCGTCGAGCATGGCATCGAGCCTGTACGCTTTCGACAGCGCCACGTGAGCATATCGCTGACGCTGCTCAACGGGCATATCGGGCGCCTCCTCGAGCAACGTGAGATATCCCGTGATGGAAGTGAGCGGCGTTTTGGTATCGTGCGCCAAATAGGCCACGAGCTCGTTCTTGCGACGCTCGGCGGCAACGGCGGCGCGCTGCTCAGCGTCGTTTTTGCGCTTGATGTCGTTGATCGATTCCTCGGCAAGCGAAAGCTCGCTCGGAAGCTTGAGCGACGCGCCTTTGTCAACGAGCACCGCGCGCAGCGAAACGAAGAGGTCGTCGAAATAGCGCAGGCTCTTGCGAATGGCAAACGCCATAATCACGAGAATGCCCGACAAAAACAGCGTGATTGCCACGGGATATTTCAGGGCGCGAATGTTGTTGTACGACGACAAATCGCGCTGCATTTGCTGGCCGCCCGCATATGTCACCGTTTCGATGCCCGAGCCCGCATCGTAGTCATAACGCACAACCACCTGGGAAAAGTCGGAATCGAGCGCAGTTGCGGCCTCATCGTAGAGCGAATCGACCTGCTCGGGCTTATTGTCCCAATCTTTCGTGGCCGACCACAATGCGTCATACACGTTGGCAGCCTGGCCCAAATTGCGTGAATCGACGGCGGAAATGACGACCTGCTTGGCCGCCTGGGACGCATAAGGCGCGCCCACGAACGACAGGCTATCGCCCTGAACCAAGCCTTGAGAAGCGGAAGCCGCGTACTCTCCGGCATCGGCCGGCTGCGACGAAATGGTATACACGGCTTCGGGATTGGCGCCTTCCGTTTGCACGTTCTTGGCGTTCGCCGCGCTCTGCGCCAAGCCCCAACCCGCATCGGGAACTGCGGTGTCGATGAGCTCGTGCAAGTATTTGCGCACCACGTCGGCTTTAAGCTCATTTTCTTTCTGTATGAACCACTCATCGTCTTGCACGCCCGCCACATCGGACGACACGTACTGCCACGGAGAAGTCACCTTGGCTACCGCCTCGCCCACTTGGGGCAAAACGATGATATTAACCGCCATGGCGATTGAGAAAAAAACGACCGCGTACACCACCGTAGCCGCGAAAGTATTGCGAACGATGCGCTTCACGAGGATGCGCGTTTGTTCGGTCACATGCGTTTTGGGCGACTCGCGCCTTTCGCGCGCGACGCGCGCATGCTCGGCCTTGTCGGCATGGGTCTCATTTTCTGAATCGCGCTTCATAGGCTAACCACGGCGCTTTTCGGGAATGCGATAGCCAACGCCCCATACGGTCTCGATGAGCTCTTCGGAAGAGTCGACCTCGGCGAGCTTTTTACGCAGGCGGCGAATATAGACCATGACCGCATTGTGGGACGAAGACGTGTATTCCTCGTCCCACACGTTTTCGAACAGCGCCTTTGACGAAACGGGAGCCCCGCCCGCGCGCAAAAGCTCGGCCAGACAATCGAATTCCTTCGGCGTAAGAGAAAGCTCGCAGCCATGCAGGGCCGCCGTATGGTTTGTTTCGTCGAGCTCGATGCCGCTCGCCGAGAGCACATCGCTTGGAGCGGGAGCCGCGCTGCGGCCGCGAAGGCGCGCTTTAAGACGGGCCACGAGTTCACGAGCCTTGAAGGGCTTTGTCACATAATCATCGGCGCCCAAGGTGAAACCAAGCACCTTATCGAATTCCTCGGTTTTGGCAGAAAGAAACACGATAGGCATGTCGGTATTTGAGCCGGCCGCGCCGCCGCGAATCTGGCGGCAGACTTCAAAACCATCGGTTCCGGGCATCATAATATCGAGTATGGCCAGATCGAATGCCTGAGCATTGAGCAACGCAAGAGCCGCATCGCCCGAATGACAGCACGTGACGGCAAAGCCCTCGCGCTCAAGCATATGCTTGAGCAGGTCGGCGACCTCGACCTCGTCGTCGCATACTAATATGTTCGCTTGGTTCGTATCCATGGGCGAAATCCTATCATGAGGGTGCAGAGCGCCCGGGCGCTCCTCTCCATTTTAAGGTTTTGTTCAGAATTATTCAGCCTTTTATCAGGTGCCCTTATGGGATTTTCAACGCGTCGCACCCTTATTATGAAAACCGTCGAAGCGGCAAGCATTCACCCTTCCATCGCGCAAGAGCCGCTCGACTCGTGCAGAGCACGATTGATAAACGGCCGGCATTCCCGTTCCCTTCCCTTTGGAGCCGGCCGTGAGCTTGAAAACTCGGCGCTCGGGCATCTCACCCTTCCAGCCACGAGCGCGTCCTTCGGGGCTTTCCTCCCTCCCGGCCCCGAAGTCCCTTCCAGAAAGGTCGCCGCTGGCGGCCTTTCGGCGTAAGGGGGAGGCAATGCTCCGCGTTGGAACAACCACATTCAAGAACGGCAGTGTAGCGTGGGCCCGCCGGCGCACAAGCCCGACCAACGGGCCCATCCTCCCCTAAGGCGTATTCCCGCAATAAGATGCGAAACCAGCACGACCCGCCGGCAAAACCACTCAAGAGCCCCTCGAAGAACGGCCATGCCATCGTTCGCTCGCCACTCACCAAATTCCGTGTATCTACGTTGGTCGTGTTAACTTTTCAACAACAATTCGGTTTACGGTTGCTTTTGCCTCCCTAAGCGGTAGTATGCTCAAATGCAAAACAGCGCGTTGCCTTGGGGTAGCCTGGGGAGGCTTGGCAACGTGGTGTTCGTCGCGTATAGATTCGCGCATGTGCGCACCTATACGCCAACAAGACCGAACGCCTTACGGCAATACGATCAAACGCAAGGAGCGCTTTCATGCTGAGCGAACGCATGCTCACGGGGATCGTCAAAAACATCACGAAGAGCCATCTCGTTATCGACCCCACAACCGAGAAATTCCTGCCCGGCCCCGAACCGGGACGCAAATACATGCTGTACCTGCACGTGCCTTTCTGCGAGGTGCTGTGCCCCTACTGCAGCTTCAACCGCTACCCCTTCCGCGAGGCAACCGCGCGACCGTACTTCAAGAACCTTCGTCGTGAAATGATGATGCTCAAAGATATGGGCTACGACTTCGAAAGCCTGTACTTCGGCGGCGGCACGCCTACCATTTTGCTCGACGAGCTCTGCCGCACCATCGATATGGCCGGCGAAAATTTCAACATCAAAGAAGTTGCCTGCGAAACCAACCCGAACCACCTCGTGGACCCCTGGCTTTCGGCGCTGAACGGGCGCGTTAATCGCCTTTCGGTAGGCGTGCAAAGCTTCAACAACGAACTGCTCACGCAGATGGACCGCTGCAAGAAATACGGTTCGGGCGAAGAGATTCTCGAACGCATCGGCAATGCGGCATCGCGCTTCGATTCCCTCAACGTCGACATGATTTTCAATTTCCCCTCCCAAACCGAAGAGATTTTGCTCGACGACATCGAGAAAATCAAGCAATGCGGCTGCCGTCAAACCACGTTCAGCCCGCTTTACGTCTCAAGCGCCACAACGCGCAAGATGGAGCAGTCGCTCGGCACCATGGACTACAATCGCGAGTTCGAGTTCTACAAGATGCTCGACGAGGGCCTTTGCGGCGGCGATACCCCCGCATTCAAGCGCGAAACCGTATGGACGTTCAACCGCTTGAACGAAAAGGGTGAGCAAGACCACGAGCTGCCCGTAGAAGAGCTGCAAGTGAGCTACGACGAATACCCCGCCATTGGCTCGGGATCGATTTCATATTTGAACGGGAAGCTCTACGTGAACACCTTCAGCCTGCGTGAGTACAACGAGGCGATTGAACACGGCCACATGTCAATCATGGGCCAAATGCCCGTGCGCGAGCACGACCACATGCGCTACTGCTTCTTGCTCGGGCTCTACCAGCTGCGTTTCGACAAGCGAGCCTTCAAGGAGATGTTCGGCAAAAGCGTCGACGCGGCGATGCCCGTTGAAATGGGCTTCATGCGCGCGAATGGCGCATTCGATGTCGACGACGATGAATGCCTCGTGCCTTCGACCATGGGTCGATACCTTACGCTCGTGATGTATCGCCAGTTCCTCAGCGGAATGAACAACCTGCGCGACCAGGCCCGAGCGGCCCTTACCGGCCCCGAGCACGAGCTGCTTTTCGGCGAAGGCGTGCCTGTGACCGCATAAGTTTCGCGCAAAGGGCCGCGAGCGAAAGGACCCTGCAAAGACGGCGTTTGCAAATGGCGGCGATTCTGACCATGATTTGCGAAAGAGCGGTCAAAACCGGCACCATTCGCAATTTTGGCTCGCCCCAACGCGCGCCCCGCCTCCGCTTGGCTCACCCGATTCGCGGCTCTTACTTTCGGAATCTTGCTCACCTGGGGTTTTGCGAGAGCTGATCATCTCCAGAAGAGCTTTGAGGAAATCTCGCGGGAATGCAGTTTGCGAATGGCGCCAGTTTTGACCACCCCCACGCGGATCGTGGTCAAAATTGGCGCCATTTGCAATTTAGGACCTGGCGCCCATGCCTGCCAGGCGAAATAGCGCACGAAAAAGGCGCCCTCTCAGTGAGGACGCCTTTTCGGGTATGACAGCCAAGCAAACTGGCCAGCCGCTATTCGAGCGTAGCGCCCTTCTTCTCGGGAATGAAGAACATCGCGATGAAAGCGACCACATAGATGCAGGAAACGCAGCCGATGGCGAAGCCGAAGCCATGGCCAGCAGCGATCATCGGAATAACCACTGGGGCGGAAGCGCCACCGATGAAACGACCGGCGTTGTACAGCGCGGTTTGCGCGGTGCCACGCATCTCGGTCGGGAACAGCTCGGCAATCAGGGTGCCGTAGCCGCCGATCATGCCGTTGGCGAACATGCCCATGAAGAAACCGCCGATGAGCAGCGCCGTGGGATCGGTGAGCTGGCTATAAATGATGATCATCGCAGCAGCGCCAACCTGGAACGTCCAGAACGCAGGACGACGGCCAGCCTTATCGGCCAAGAAGCCGAAGGCAGAAATGCCGATCATCATGCCCAAAACCGTCACGGCGGTCCACAGGCCCGTAGACGTAAGGCTCAGACCGAGCTCAGAGTTCAGGTATTTGGGAAGCCACGTCATGATTCCGAAATAGCCGGCGTTCTGAACGGTGCACAGGATAATAATGATGATCGAGAACTTAGCGCGCTCAGGGGTGGCGAACAGGTCGCTCAGCTTGCCGTGGGCCTTGCCAGAAGCCTTGTGCTCCTCATAAATCGGCGGCTCGGGAACGAACGCACGAATGATGATCGCGATAATGGCGGGAATGAAGCCGACCACGAACAGGCCGCGCCAGCCAAACGCCGCAATGATGGGCGCAGAAGAGAGCGAAGCGCACAGCACGCCAACCTGGAAGCCCAGGCCAACGGCGCTCGTGCTTTTCGCGCGATTCTCGGGGCTCGAGACCTCGGCAGCAATCGCCATGCCCAGGCCAAACTCGGCGCCAATACCCAAGCCAGCGAGGAAGCGGCAAAGGGCCATTACCTCGAAGTTAGGCGCGAAGGCTGAACCCAGGGTGAACACGCCAAAAAAAATGACCGAATACGTAAGGACTTTAATTCGGCCATATTTGTCAGCAAGTTTTCCGAAAATCAAACCACCAAGGAAGGCGCCAGCCAACGTGATGGAGGTAAGCATGCCTGCAGTGGTATTGTCGACGGCGAACGTCGCCATGATGCCGGAAAGCGCGAAGCTCAGAATCATAAGATCCAGGCCGTCAAGCGCATGGCCCACAGCAGCCGAGAAAACGGCCTTGCCTGCATAGTGCTTCATTTCAGAAGCCTTGCCTTTAGAATGAGTGCTCATTGCTCCCTTTCTGCCGATTATTGATAAACCTTCAGTATATTAAGGGAGCATGGCGCAGAAATAAAGCCTGAATTCATACATTTTTATGCAATTTGATGAATTAACGAACAGGAAACAATCGGCCACCCGTGCCGCAAGCACCATCCAGCCACTCCTCCGAAGACGCCCGCGTCGCCCCATAAGCTTCGGGGCATTCCGACGCGCATACGCTCCACGCCAAAGCGCTCCGCAAAATACGTAGCAGCCCGTATCTGCCGTGGTGGGTTTTGCAGAAGCGCTCGGTTTCTCATCTTCATCTAAAACTGGAAACCGCAGCGCGGCGCATAGTAAGCGAAGCGAACGGTAGCCGCGCGTGCGCCTTCGGAAGAGCCCGCCACGGCAGATACGGGCTGCGGCGAAACGAGCTAGCTCCTTCGAGAACTTCCGTAGGCGGAATTCTTGCGATTGCCAAACGCGCTCCCCTTGCGAGCCGTCTTCTTCAAATCGGCGAGCACATCTTTTTCCGATTCGCCTTGCATCTGAGCCTTCAAGCGCACCACCTCATCGCGAAGCTGCGCGGCGCGCTCGAAATCCATCGCCTGGGCGGCGGCGGCCATATCGTCTTCCATGCTTGAAATCACACGCATGACTTCGCTGCGCGAAAGCTCGGCGAGCTGGCGGTTCACCTCTTCGGCACTGCCCACCTGGTTGCCGTCGCCATCGTTCATGAAGCCCATGACGTCGTTGATGGCCTTCTTGATAGTTTTCGGCGTTATGCCGTGCTCCTCGTTATAGGCCATCTGAATCTCGCGGCGGCGGCGCGTTTCGGAAATCGCCTTGTCCATGGAATCGGTGATTTTGTCGGCATACATAATCACATGGCCATGGTCGTTTCGCGCGGCGCGGCCGATTGTCTGAATAAGGCTGCGGTAGTTGCGCAGAAAGCCCTCTTTATCGGCGTCAAGAATGGCTACGAGCGATACTTCGGGCAAGTCGAGGCCCTCGCGCAGCAGGTTGATGCCCACAAGCACGTCGAATTCGCCACGGCGCAAATCGCGCAGAATCTCGACACGCTCAAGCGTTGCGATGTCGGAATGCATATAGCGAGCACGAATCCCCTGATCAAGCAGATGGTCGGTGAGATCTTCCGCCATTTTCTTCGTGAGCGTGGTAATAAGCACGCGCTCGTTGGCGCCAGCGCACTCGCGCGCTTCGTCGATAATGTCGTCGATTTGGCTCGCAATAGGCCGCACGTCGATATCGGGATCGAGCAACCCCGTAGGACGAATAATTTGCTCGACCTGCTGTTGGCTGACCTTCTCCTCGTAATCGCCCGGCGTGGCCGACACGTAAATGAACTGGGGCACGCGCTGCTCGAATTCGTCGAAGCGCAAAGGGCGGTTGTCGAGGCAGCTCGGCAAACGGAAACCATGCTCGGCGAGCGTGACTTTTCGACTGCGGTCGCCTTCGTGCATGCCACGAATTTGCGGCACCGTGACATGGCTCTCGTCGATGATGCAGAGGAAATCTTTCGGGAAATAGTCGAGGAGCGTATATGCAGGCTCGCCTGGCGCACGGCCGTCAAGGTGCCGCGAGTAATTCTCGATGCCGCTGCAAAAGCCCATGGTTTCGAGCATTTCCAAATCGTAATTCACGCGCATTTCCAAACGCTGAGCCTCGAGCAGCTTGCCTTCGGCTTTGAACTGTGCCAATCGATCGCGCAACTCGTCTTGAATGGTTTGAATGGCTCGGTCCATTTTCGGGCGCGCGGTAACGTAATGCGACGCAGGCCAAATGGGCAACGCCTCGAATTCGTTGAGCTTCTCGCCTGTCACGTTGTCGATTTCCTGGATGCTCTCGATTTCATCGCCCCAGAATTCCACACGCACCGGATTGTCAGCATACGGCGGAAACACATCGAGCGCGTCGCCGCGCACGCGGAAGGTTCCACGCTTGAGTTCGTAATCGTTGCGATCGTATTGGATATCGATGAGCTCATGAATCACATCGTCGCGCTCGGCGGGCTTTTCTTTATCAAGAAACACCGCCATGCCTGCATAGTCCATCGGCGAGCCGATGCCATAAATGCAGCTGACCGACGCCACCACGATTACATCGCGGCGCGAAAGCAGGCTCGATGTCGCGGCATGGCGCAGCTTCTCGACCTCTTCGTTGATTGATGCATCTTTCTCAATGAAGGTGTCGGTAGAAGGCACGTACGCCTCAGGCTGGTAGTAGTCGTAATACGAAACGAAATAGACCACCGCATTATCGGGGAAGAATTCCTTGAGCTCGGCCGCAAGCTGGGCCGCGAGCGTTTTATTCGGCGCCATGACGAGCGTGGGCTTCTGAGTTGCCTCGATGACTTTCGCCATGGTGAACGTTTTGCCCGAGCCCGTGACGCCCAAAAGGTTTTGATAGCGCAGGCCGCGCTCTACCCCATCGGCGAGCTTTTGAATAGCCTGTGGCTGATCGCCCGAAGGATCGTAGGGGCTCACAACGCGAAACGGCGCATTCGCAAGGCGCACTTCGGGCAATTTGCCCTCCATGGCGGCGCCTTCGATATTGCTCAAGTGGCTGCTCATGCGAACTCCCTTTCACGCGATGCGGCCTTGTATCAATCTATGCTACCACAAAACGAACAACTGTTCGTAAACGAACCGCAAATAAAAAAGGCGCCGCATGCATCGACGCCTTCTCCATGATCATTCGAATTTACTGCGCCATAACGGCGTCGTACACGCGCCTGACCTCTGCCTGGGCAGATTCAAGGTCGCTGCCGTTG
>CAKUEV010000066.1 GCA_934646845.1 uncultured Slackia sp. | reverse complement strand
GTGGACGTGGGGTAGCGAATGTCGATGGTGAGCTCCAAGTGGGCATCGACCATATGGATGGTGCCCGCGATGCAGGTCAGCGGATCGAAGTAAGCGTCGGCCGTGTCGATTCCGATGGAGCTGCCGTCGGTGGAGTCCATGATTTTCACGGCGAGGCGCAGGAATTCGGCCTCGTCCTCGCTACAGAGGTCGTGCTCAAGCGCATAGCGCGCGAGCATGCCAATGGCGTTGACCGTGCCCTCGGGCAGCGATGCGTGGCCGCCCTTGCCCGTGGCGACGATCTTCGCGCAGCCGTCGCCAGCGTCGGTTATTTCGAAGCCGGCAGGCGCGGGCAGCTCAGCGGCGTTTGCCTTCACGACGAGGGTTGCCTGGCTGGGGACGGCATTGGTGGCCGCGTCGCCCGTGGTGAAGTCGACGATATTGCCGCCTTCGAACTTCTTCGACGTGATCAGGCCGTCGAAACCGCCCTTTTCGCCGTAGCACACCGAGAATTCGGCGTCGGACGTGAACAGGAACGCGGGAGCTTTGTGGTGGGCGAGGTAATAGCCCACGTCTTTCATGGTTCCGGTTTCCTCGTTGGTGCCTACAAGCATGCGAATGGTGTAGGGGAGCTTCTTGCCTTCGGCTTCGCAGCGCTCGGCGAAGAACTTCATGGCGTACAGCGAAACGACAAGCGGGCCTTTGTCGTCGAGCACGCCGCGGCCGATAAGGAAGCCATCGCGGCGCTGCATGGTCCACGGGTCGCTCGTCCAGCCGACGCCCGGCACCACAACGTCGGCGTGGCAAATCATGCCGAGCTGGGTTTCGCTTTCGCCCTCGAGGTCGGCCCAACCAATTTCGCCCGCCTCATCGGTAGTCGGAAAGCCCAGGCGGGAAGCCAAGTCGAGCGCCGCTGTCATGCCGGCGTGCGCGTCGGGGCCGCTGGGGTGCTCGGGCGTGGCGGCGTCGAAGTCGACGACGCTTGGAATGGCGACGAGATTGCCGATTTCTTCGACGATCTCTTCCCAATGGGCGTCGATCCAGCTGTCGGCTTCGGCAAGGAATGCCGCGTCTTTCATTTCTGCCATAATCCCCTCATCCTCTCTCTTGTTCGGGGTAGATGGCTTCATTTTACCGCTTGGCGATGCCCGCGCTTGGGTCATGCGGCAATTTGGGCAAGCTGTTATCGGGCGCTAGTCGTACCAGCCTTCGACTTGCGCCTTTCGCTGGTCGAGCACGCGTTTTTGACCGCGCATGTCCTGCATGTTGAGTCGAAGCGCTTCCATATCGGCGTCGCTCGTCTTCGCCAGCGGTCGCGAGACGATATCGGCGATGGCTTTGCGGACACGCTTGTATTCGCGCTTTTCGCCCCACTTCATGGCACGTTTGGAAACGTGATATTCGTCATCGAGGCGTCGCAGCAAATCGCGGGCTTCGTCGAGTTCGTGAATGCGCGCGCGTTCCGCGGCGTCCGCTGCGGCGTTTTCGCCTTCAGCGGCTTGTGCGGTCTCGTTGAACCCCGCGGGAATCTCATTCGTTTCAACGACGGCTTCGTCTTTTCGGTCAAGATTGTTGACGCCAATGGTGAGCAGGCCTGTTTTATCTACATCGAAATGAACCGTGACTTTCGGAACCCCCGCTGCCGACCAGCGAATATTTCGGAGGCGAATGCGTGCGACGCTTTCGCAATCTTTCGCCAAAGGGCGGTTTCCGTAAACGACATGGAACTCCATTGCGGTTTGGTAGGACGACGCCGTAGAAAAAAGTTCCTCTTGGTGAATGGGCAGCGTGCGTCCTCGCCTTACTACGGCATGGGCGCGTCCGTCGGGGAGTTCGATGGAAATATCGAAGGGAAGCTTGCCGTTATCGCAAGCGAGCTGAACGCTTGTCGAGCCTCCCGTCGTTTGGTTTCGCGAGAACTTGCTTTTCCCGACATTGATATCGACGGTTTTCTTTGCCATGGGAGGCCACACCCTCTCGTGAATCGCTTAGTTTGAAGCGCGCTTTCCGAGCACACTATTTCTCCATTAACCCTGTTCTAGCAAAAAACATGCCTACGCATAAGGGCCGATTGAACGCGAATATTGCGGTTCTCGGCATGATGTTTGCTCACGGTGGGTTGGCTCGCGTTCGCGATACGGGGTGCGGGCCGGCTGTCTTATCTGTGCGGCGCTCACGGACAGAGCGTCGCCAGGCTCCTTTGCGGCTTTTCCACCGAGCGCGCCGTGCAAGCCCGTGCTGTTTGGCACGCTTTTTGCTCAGTGCCTATGTATCAAGGTGGATGCATATATGAAACATGAGAAAGAGGGGTTTCGCGCATGAGCAAAGAGTACCCAATCCTCGGCTCTCCGCTGAAGGTCAATGGCGTTACGCTGAAGAACCGCATGATCACCACGTCGATGTCGCCTGGTTTGGGCTATGTCTCGCCGGACAATCGTCCCACCCAGCGCCTCGCGAATTATCTCGAAGAGCGCGCCGCTGGCCAGACGGCAATGATCATTCAGACCATCGTTCCTTGGAAGCGCAACGAGCTCGAGGCGAGCAATCCGATGATTCATGCTCTGCCTTCGTGCTACGACGAGACGTGCATTCCCGACCTGAAGAAATATATGGTCGACCCCGTGCACAAGCATGACGGCCTTATTTGTGCTCAGCTTTATTGCGTGCACGATTGGAAGCCTTCCGACGAGCTTCCCGAAAGCGCGTATGGCCCCTCCGATATCGCCATTCTGAAATTCATGAGCGGCTTCAAGGCCATGACCATCGAGCAAATCCATGACTTCCAGAAGCAATACATCAACGGTGCTCGCGTCATCAAGGAAGCTGGCTTCGACGCTATTGAGGTTATGGCGGGCGTTGGCGGCATCATGAGCCGCTTCATGGCGAAGGCGACGAACAACCGCACCGACGAATACGGTGGAAGCGTCGAAAATCGTGCTCGTTTCGCATGCGAGGTCATCGCGGGCGTGCGCGAGGCCTTGGGCCCCGATTTCCCCATCGTTGTTCGCTGGAGCCCGGTCGACTTCATCAAGAGCCCGGCTGGCGAGGGCCTTTCCATGGAGGAAGCGCTGCAGATTGCGCCTATGCTCGAAGAGGCCGGCGCCGACTTGCACGATTTGGCCGTGGGCTGGCACGAGACGAGCGAGCCTCTGACCACGAAGGTTATCGAAGACTGCCACTGGACGTGGATTTCCCAGAAAATCAAGGAAGTCGCCAAGAAGCCGGTGGCCCAGGGCTACCGCAATACCGACCCGACTGCTATGGAGCAAGCCCTTCAGGCAGGCAAGGTCGACGTGATCGCCGGCCTTCGTTACAGCATCGCCGACCCCGACCTTCCTCGAAAGGTCATGGAGGATCGAACCTGCGATATGCGCAAGTGCATCGTGTGCTGCCGTTGCCTCGATGACGTGGTAAGCCAGGGCAAGCCGATGAATTACTGCGGCGTGAACCCCCATTTGGGTGCAGAGCTCGATCATGAGATGTACCCGAAAGCCGAGAAGAAAAAGCGCGTGATGGTTGTGGGCTCGGGCCCGGCTGGCATCAATGCGGCTGTGTGCGCTGTTGAGCGTGGCCATGAGGTCGATCTTTACGAGGCCGGCCCCCGCCTGGGTGGCTGCGTGAAGATGTCTTCGATCTTCAGCCCCTATCATGAGCGCTACCTCGACTACATGAATAACCTGGTGAAATCGCATCCTGAAATCAAGGTGCATTTGAAGACTCCGGTCGATGCTTCCGTGGTCAAGGCTGCCAAGCCCGATGCTGTTATCGTCGCAATCGGCGGCGACGTCATGACGCTCGATGTTCCCGGCGTGGACAATGCCAACGTGCTCCAGTCCCACGACCTGCTCGAGATGCTCAATGGCAACACGCCGCACACCAAGAGCGCATTCAACAACTTCATGTGGTGGGGTGCGACCAACGTTGTGAAGATGCACTACACTCCGAGCTTTGCCCGTTGGGCGACTACGGCCATGAATTGGCCCGTGAGCCGCGAGGTCGCCATCATCGGCGGCGGCTTGCCGGGTTGCGAGCTGGGTCACCTGTGCATGGAGACCGGACGTCGCGCCACCATCATTGAGGAGAAAAAGAAGATCGGCTACGACGTGGGCGGTTCCGATCGCTTTGGCCTGATCAATGGCTTCAAGAAGGCCGAAAACATCGAAATGCATGCGCTCACCAAGGTCACCGAGATTACCGACAAGGGCGTCAAGGCTGTTCAGACCGATAAAGAGGGCAATCAGACCGAGATTTTCGTTCCCGCGAAAACCGTCGCGATCACGTTGGGCTTCAAGCCGAACCATGCTCTTGCCGAATCTCTCAAGGGCATTTGCGACGAGGTGTATCTGGTTGGTGACGCCGACGAGCCGCATCGCATCGCCGATGCGACCAAGGCTGGCTATGTTGCCGCTTGCGCCATCTAAGGAGTGCCTGCTATGAGCGAAAACACCGATATGGTCTACATGGAAAAGGGCGAAGACGGCGTTGCGGTTGTGTATCTGAACCAACCTAAAAAGAAAAATGCCATTAACGCCACCATGATGGATCTGCTCACCGACTGCTTCCATGAGGCCGACGAGGACCCGGAAGTTCGCGCGATCGTTCTTCGCGGTTCGGGCAACTGCTTTACGAGCGGCGGCGATTTGAGCCAAAGCTCCCCCGAGGAAAACACCCCCGAGCACGCGCGTAAAACGTATCGCAAATACTGCCGCACCGTCACTGCCATGCGCACTATCGCCAAGCCGATTGTGGCCATGGTTGACGGCTACGCCGTGGGCGGCGGTTTCGCGCTCATGCTCGCGAGCGATTTGGTATGCGTGAACGAGACGGCCACCGTGATTCCGGCGTTCTGCCAAATCGGCATTGCTCCCGAGATGGGCGTGGTGAAATTCTTGCCCGAATTGGTTGGCATGCAGCGCGCCAAAGAAATCCTCTTCCTGGGCGATCGCATTTCTGGCGTGCGACTGGGCGAGCTCGGCATCGCGAATCGCGTGGTTCCGTCGGAATCCCTCGAGGAAACGACGATGGAGCTTGCGCGTCGATTGGCGGAAATGCCCGATGCGTCTATCCAGGTGGCGAAGGGAATGTTGAACTCTTTGAGCGATACCAATCTCCAGGCTTCGCTCGCGCTTGAGCAGACGGGTTCTCCGTTCTGCACCACGACGAAGGCCTACGCCAAAACTATGGAAAAGTTCGCCCGCTAGGGCGTTTGGGGTGGGCGGCTTTGCCGGCATTGGCGGCCGCCCATTGCGCCCTTGGCATTGAGGGGCGCACGATGAATCTGCATGGGGCGAAATGAGGGGGCCAAGGTGTCTGGGGCAACAACATATGGCAACATTATCGAGCCGTTTCTTGAGAATGTTGAGAAGCATCCGCAGCGCGTCGCGTGCGTATGCGGTGAGATTACCCAAACGTATGAGCAGCTGGATACCTTGGCTTGCAAAATCGCCCGCGCGTTTCGCAACCGAGGCGTGGAAACGGGCGACAAGGTAGCCTATCTCATGGAGAACAGCGTCGAGCTTATCGCCGTCTATTTGGCGATTCAGCGTATCGGCGCGGTTGCCGTGCCTTTGAACTATCGACTTATTCCTCGTGAAATCGCATATCTCACGAATGCGGTCGATGCGAAGCTCCTTGTATTCGCGAAGAAATTCGAAGAGAAGGTCGTCGAAAGCCGTCGCGATTTCAACCCCGAGCTCGACCTTCTTGCCGTTGGCGCATCGACGCCGTTCGCTCCGCGCCTGTTCGACCTTTCCGAGACCGCCGAGCCTGACCTCGAGCTTTTCTGCGACGAGAGCGCCCTTTCGCGCGTGCAGTTTACGGGCGGCTCAACCGGCCTCCCGAAAGGCGCATGCCGCACCCATGGGCAGGATTTGGCAGAGATTCGAGTTATCTTGCGTTCGAACGCCATGCTCGAAATGGACCATCCTGTCGTCCTTATCCAATGCCCGCTTGAGCACCACGGCGGCCATAGCTGGTTCATGTGCGCCCTTTCCGCTGGCGCCACGATCGTTATTTGCGGGAAGTTCGATGCCCGCGCCGTGCTCGATCAAATCGACGAGCATGGGGTGACGCATATGATTCTGCTGCCGCCGACGACATACGTTCGCCTCGTTCGCGACGGCGGGGTGTCGTCGCACGATTTATCGACCGTCTGCATCGTGCAAAGTGCGGCGGGTGCCATGACGCCCGAAATCGTGCAGGCGATATACGGCGCGTTCCCCAATGCTGAAATCAATTACGGCTGGGGGCAAAGCGAAAGCGGCTCCGGCATTACGATGCGTTTGACGCGCGAGATGCTGGAAGAAGGATCTCCGCTGCTCGATGCGCTTGGCAAGCCGATGGACGAGATGGAAATACGCATTGTCGACGACGAGGGCGATGATGTGGCGCCTGGTGAGCCCGGCGAGGCTCTTGTCAAGTCTCCTGCGGTGATGAGCGGCTATTATGGGCAGCCCGAAATTACTGCAGACACCATTACGCCTGATGGATGGCTGCATACGGGCGATATCATGCGCGTTGACGAAAACGGCTACTACTACCTGTGTGCCCGCAAGAAGGACATGATCAAATCGGGCGGCGAAAACGTTTTCATCAATGAAGTCCAAACCGCCATTTTAAGAAACCCCGATGTGGCCGATTGCGTCGTTTTCGGCACGAGCGACCCGGTGATGGGCGAGGCTGTCGCCGCCGTGGTGCAGCCGGTGAAGGGGAAAACCCTCACGGCGCAAGATGTGCAAGAGGCCTGCAAGGCTTATATCGCAAGCTACAAAAAGCCACGCTATGTGCTGTTCGTCGACGATTTGGGTCGTGATGATGCGGGAAAGATTCGGTTGAAAAACGTCATCGCCTATTTTGACGCCCACATCGAGAAGTAGCGGCACTTCCCGAATGCTGAATTAAATTTTTAAGAGACGCTGTCCTTTTGGGCGGCGTCTCTTCGTTTTGGCACGCTTCTTGCTAATTACTTTTCAGAATCGCAGCGCAGTTATGCGATGCCGTGAACGTTAAGCAAGGATGCGGGAAACAGAGGAAAGGAAAACCATGGATTTCGCCCTTACCGAAGAACAAGAGTTGCTGCTCGAGAGCGTCGACGAGCTGATGGAGCGCTATGGCACTGAGCAGTATTTCAAGGAGTGCGACGAGAAGCATGAGTGGCCGACGGAATTTACCGACGCGCTGCTCGAAAACGGCTTCCAGATGCTCGGCGTCGATGAGAAGTTCGGCGGCACGCCCGTTGACGTGACGACGCTCATGCTGGTTTCTGAGCGTATCTGCAAAAATGGTGCGCCCATCTACGTGTACGGCAACCTGTGCGCGCTCAAGGATATGACCGAATACGGCTCTGCTGAGCAGCAGGAGCAGTGCTTCGCTGAGGTTATGGCTGGTCGACCGGGCTTCGTGCTTGGCTTCACTGAGCCGGGTGCCGGTTCCGACTCGAGCTCGCTCGCTTCTACGTACGAGCGTCGCGATGGCAAGGTGTACCTCAACGGCAATAAGTCGTTCATGACCAACGCCGTGAACTCGAAGTACATGCTTTGCGTCGCGCGCAATGCGGCCGACGATCCTTCTTTGCGCGAGAACCGTTCGAAGTTCAGCATGTGGTGGGTGCCCCTGCGCGACGACGAGGGCAACCTCACGCCGGGCATTTCCATTGAGCCGCTCGAGAAAATCGGCTGGAACATGGGCAACACCTGCGAGCTTCACATGGAAGACGTCGTCCTCGAAGAGAAGGACCTCGTGGGCGTTGAGGGCAACGGCTTCATGCAAGCAATGGTGAACTTCGAGGTCGAGCGCCTGATCGCATGCGCCCAGAGCCTCGGCGCCGCCGAGTGCGCCTTTGAGGATGCGACGCATTACGCAACCCAGCGCGTGCAGTTTGGCAAGCCCATTGGCAAGAACCAGCTCATCCAAGAGCACATCACCGAGATGTACATGAAAATCGAGAACATGCGCAACTGGGTGTACAAGACCGCTTGGAAGATCGACAACGGCGAATCGGTGCAAATCGATTCCGCGGTGGCGAAGCTGTATTGCGGCCGCGCGGCGTTCGAAGTGTGCGACACCGCGTTGCAGGTCATGGGCGGCATCGGCTACACCAAGGACTGCCGTATTTCTCGTCTGTGGCGCGACCAGCGCGTCTACCGCATTGGCGCTGGCACCGACGAAATCATGATCCATATTGCGGGTCGTGCTATTCAGAAGCTCTATCAGGACTAATTTGAATCGCGGGCGTGTGTCGCTCGCGTGAAAAGCCCATGAAGGGAAGCCTGGCGCATGAGGCACGCCAAGAGGGTTCGCGCGCTTCGATATGCGAGTAAAAACCGAGGGGCTGAATGCTTCCGGGCTTCCGTGTAACAATGCGGTTCCGCGTGCAACGTGCGGTGGAATCGGAAGAAAGGGGAACGACATGGCTGAATTCTTTGATCCGATGGGTGACTTGCTTGCCGAGCAGGCGCAGGTTGACGTGCTTGTCCAGGATTTCTCTGAGGAAGACTGGAACAAAATGGCGGCGTATTGCACGACGTGGAAGCTGAAAGACGTCATTGCCCATATCGCGTTTTTCGATTATTGCGCCGCAGAGCTGCTTAACGGCCGTGGCGAGAGCGTGAACGCCGTTGCCGATGCGTTCAGCGACCAGGACGAGCATTACCATGTTTTGAAGTGTCAGGACATGACCGGCGCCGAAATTCTTTCCTGGTGGCGCGAGCAGCGTACCATCATGAATGAGGCGTTTATTGCAGGTGGCCCGAAGAGCCGTGTTCCTTGGGCGGCCGGTATTCCCCCCATGTCGAATCGTTCGCTCGCTTCCGCGCGCCTTATGGAGCTTTGGGCTCACAGCGTCGACATTTACGACGCCCTCGGTATTGAGCCCGTTGTTAAAGATCGCATTGCCTCCACGCTGTTCCTCTCGTGGCAGGGTCGTCCGAACATGTACAACGTGAATGGCCTTACTTTCGACCCCGAGGTTCCGATGTACCTTGAGCTCACCTTGCCCTCGGGTGAGGTGTGGGCGAAGGGCGACCCCGCAAGCTCGAATTACATCAAGGGCACTGCTCGCGATTGGGCGCTTGTGGCTATTCGTCGTCGTAATTGGATGGATACCGATCTTGAGGTTGTGGGCGATGAAGCTCGCACGTATGCCTCTATCGTTCAGACGTACGCCGGCCCCGCGGATCCCGCTCCCGAGGCAAAGAACCAGCGCTAATCACCCTCTTCGCTCCAAGGCCAGGTCGCAAG
>CAKUEV010000065.1 GCA_934646845.1 uncultured Slackia sp. | reverse complement strand
ACCCAACGCCATGCAGAGCCGAAAGAGCAACAAGGGCCCCCAAACCGCGATGCGTCTGGGCCATATAGAAAAGAAAGGAGCCCGAAGGCTCCTTTCTTTATATGCGATATATCGCGCTTGGCTTAGCCGAAGCGGTACTCCACGCCCATGGTAGGCTGCGGGTTTTCCCACTTCTTGATGATGGTGTCACCGCAAGCGAAGCGGCAGGTGCCGCATTCCAGGCAGCCGGCGTAGTCGAAAGACTTCTTGCCGTCCTCGTCGCGCTTGTACAGCGCAGCAGGGCAAACCAGGATGAGCTTGTCGAACTCTTCGTCGGAAGGATCGTCGACCAACTCAATGTGTGCATTGGACTCATCGACTTCGTACTTGTTCAGAGACAGGTACTCATCGACGTTCACCGTGAATTTGATATCACTCATAGTGCCTTCATCGCTCCCTTAACGTCTTTGAACAGGTTCATGAAGCCAACACCCTTGACGATGGGCATCATGGACTTCTTCATGGGCTGAACCGGGCTGCCGTCGACGACGAACATGGTGTTCATCATGTCGCGAATCATCTCGGGATAGCCGCAGAACATGCGGTCGAAGTGCTCCATGAAGTTAGGAACGTTCTTGAACTGACGCATGTCCTTCATGACGAAGGAGTCCTCGAGAGCGTCGACGTAGCACTTCAGACCAGCCTTGGAGGTGTCGCCCGCGTCGAGCGCCTTGACGGCAGCCTGACCAGCCATCTGGCCGGAAGCCACGGCGTAGTCCATGCCGCGCACGGTGTAGCCGAGGTTCACGCACATGGTGGCGTTATCGCCAGCGATCATGACGCCGTCGGCAGTGAGCTCGGGCATCGTGGTGATGCCGCCCTCGGGAACGAGGTGGCCGGAGTGCTCGACGAGCTTGGCGCCCTTGAGCACAGGAGCGATCTCGGGACGATTCTTGAAGTCCTCGAGCATCTGGTACACGGGAACGTTGCCCTTGGCCGTAGCCTCAACGCCGGCAACGATGCCAACAGAGATGGAGTCTTTGTTGGTGTAGATGATGCCGCCGCCGAAGGAGCCATGGGTGGCGTCGCCAGCGAACAGCCATGCAGCGCCCTCGCCGGGTGCGCACTGGAAGCGCTTGTCGATTTCCTCTTCGGAAAGCTCGAAGACTTCCTTGACGCCAACGGCCATCTGGGACGCCGGGGGACGCTTGGCGCCCACGGCCTGCTCGACCAGAAGAGAGTTCGCGCCGTCGCACAGCACGACGACGTCAGCGGTGATTTCGTCTTCGCCAGCGAAGATGCCGATAACCTTGCCGTTCTCGTCCTTAATGAGCTTCTCAACGGCGATGCCGCAGATATACTCTGCGCCGGCGTTCTCGGCCTGCTCGGCCAGCCACTGGTCGAAGGGCGCGCGAAGCACGGTGTAGGATTCCTGGCCGTCCTTGAGAAGGTCCTCGGAGGCGAAATCGATGGTGAAGTTGGAGCTGGGGGACATCAGCGAGATGCGCTCGTGCGAAACCTTGCGCTCGAACGGGATCTCGTCGAAGTTGTCGGGGAACACGGCGCGCAGGCAGTGGCCATAGATACGGCCGCCCGTCATGTTCTTAGCACCGGCGAAATTGCCGCGCTCAACGACCAGGACCGACTTGCCGGCCTTGGCGATCTCGTATGCGGCAACGGAGCCAGCGCAGCCAGAGCCGACGACGATTGCGTCGAAGTCTGCCATTGACTCTTCCTTTCCTTGAAAGCGATAAGAAAAACCGGCGCAGGAACCGCCTACGCCGGTTTACGAAGTCGAATTCGACTTAGAGCGCAGCAACAAGCGCGGGCAGGACAGTCTTGATGTCGCCAACCAGACCGTAGTCGCACTGCTTGAAGACAGGAGCATTCTTGTCCTTGTTGATCGCGAACAGCGTGGTCGCGCGGTTGCAGCCGACCATGTGCTGCATCTGACCAGAGATGCCAGCAGCGATGTAAACCTTGGGGCTGAGCATGAGGCCGGAAACGCCAATGTAGACCTCGGTGGGAAGCCAGTTGACACCCTCGGTGAGAGGACGGGAGCAGCCGAGGCCGCCGCCAACCTTGTCGCAGAGGTCGCGAGCCATCTGGAGGTCTTCCTCAGCGCCGAAGCCACGACCAGCGGCAACGACAACGTCGGCCTTGTTCAGGTCAACGCCAGACTTCTCGACGGGCACAGAAGAGACGAGCTTGATGGCCTTGGCAGGAGCAACCCAAGCGAGTTCCTCGGTCGCATTGGCGCCAGAAGCGGCAGCCTCAGCGAAAACGCCAGCGCCAACGCCATAGAAGGCAACGCCGGTGGCCTTCTGCTTCTTCATGCCCACGCCGCCGAAGTACATGTCGGTAGCAACGTCGCCATCGAACTCGATGACGTCGGGGATGATGGAGGCGCCAGCATGAGCGGCAACCTTGCCAGCAACGACCTTCATGTGGCGGGTCGGCTCAACGAGCACAACGCCGGGCTGCTCAGCGTCAAACGCGGCAATCACGGTGTCGGCAGCGTCGTCAACGACAGCGCCTTCGGGAAGGGCAACGTGCAGGACTTTATCGGCGACGGCGGCAGGAACCTCCATGTCGGCGATAGCGACCAGGACGACCTCATCGGCCATCGTGCGAGCGCCAGCGCAGAGCTCCTGGGCGGCGTCGGAATGCTCAGCGAGAACAAATGCTTTCATTGTTTTCGATCCTTTCCTAATTCCGCGAACTACAGAGCGGCCTTGATGGCGGCAGCGAACTTCTCGATGGCGCCATCGTCGGCGGCGTCGATGATCTCGAGCTTGCGGTCGGCCTGCTTGGGAGCCTTGCAGTCGACGACTTCGATGCTGTTGGCGAAGGTGCCTTCAGCAGCGGAGACGTTCATCGGCTTCTTGCCGGCGGCCAGAATGTCTTTCATGCCCGGGATGCGGGGCAGAGCGACGTCGGGAGCAACCGAAACAACGGCAGGCAGCGGGACCTCAACGGTCTCGACGACGTCTTCGAGGGTGCGGACAACGGTCACAACGCCGTCGCCAGCTTCAATCTTGGTAGCACCATTGACGACGGGCAGACCGAGCTTAGCGGCCAGCTGCACGTCAACCTGCTGAGCGTAGTTGTCAGCAGAGCCGTCGCCGCAGATGATGAGGTCATATTCGCCCACCTTGGCAACGAGCTCGGCGAGAGCCGCAGCGGTAGCGCCAGCGTCGAGGTCGGCGCAGGCGTCGTCAGCGGTCATGTAGAGCTGATCAATGCCGCGAGCAAGCACGTTCTTCTTGGTCTTGGAGTCGTCGATTTTTTTACCGCCGACCGTGATACCCACGACTTCGGAACCTTCGTTGGCAGCAGCCAGCTGAGCGGCGGCTTCCATCGCGTTCAAGTCGTAGGTCGAGACGATCTGGTGAGCCTTGGCGTAGTCGAGGCTACCGTCGCCGGACACCTGGATGTCCTGATCGTCAGGAACGACCTTGAAAGAAACAACGATTTTCATCTTGTACCTTTCCCTTCTCGGATACGTTTCTTAACAGACTGTCTTATGCGTGACTTACTAATTGGCGTACTTCTTGGCAACCTGACGGCCGGCGATGTAGGCCATGACTTCGTGGGTGCCACCGCCAAACATGTTGCCGCGCAGGTCGGCCCAAATGCGGCCAATGCGGACTTCAGTAGTATAACCCAAACCGGCGTAGATGGAGAGCGCCATGTCGGCGACCTGGAAGCACTCGGAGCAGCCGTAGCGCTTCAGCATCGCGGAGTCGAGCTGAACCGATTCGCCGTTGTCGAGCTTCCACAGGGTCTTGTAGAGCATGTTGCGGGTGTTCTGAACCTTGATCTCCATGTCGCAGAGCTTCTCTTGGATCATCTGCAGCTTGGTGATCGGCTTGCCGAAGGCGATGCGCTGGTTGGCGTACTTGGCAGCGTCCTCGAGGGCGGCCTGAGCCAGACCAACCTGCTCGGCGACGATGAAGGAGCGCTCGATCTCGAAGTTCTTCATGAGCATCATGAAGCCCTCGCCCGGCTTGCCCATGCGCTGCTCTTCGGTAACGACGACGTCATCGAAGTAGACTTCGCAGAACGGGATGCACTGCTGGCCGATCTTGTGCAGCGAAGCGGTGGAAACGCCCGGGGTGTCCATGGGGATGTACCAAAGGGACATGTTGCGGTTCTCGCGGCTGGGATCCTCGTCCTTGGCGACGACGATGGTGTACGGGAGCTTCTCGCCCATGGTGACCCAGGTCTTCTGGCCAGAAAGCTTATAGGTGCCGTCGGCCTGCTTCTTAGCGACGCAGGTCATGGAGCCATTGTCGGAGCCAGCGCCCGGCTCGGAGATGGACAGAGAAGCGATAGGCCAGCCGGTCTCCATGTAGTGGTCAACGGCCTGCTGCTTCTGCTCTTCGGTGCCGAACTCCATGATGTCGAACATGGACAGGGAGTTCTGATAGAGGATGTGCATGCAGCCAGCGCTGTGGTAAAGCTCCTCGATCATCAGGCCCAACGTGACTTTGTCAGCCGGGATTCCGCCGTACTCCTCAGGAATACCCATCAGGCCAAAGCCAGCGTCGCGATATGCCTCGGCGATCTCGTCGGGCATGCCGCCGTTCTCGTACATTTCCTTCACGACGTCGTCGGTGAAGTAGCGATCGCAGAACTCGCGCACGCTTTCGAGCAGCAGCTCTTGCTCATCGGTCAAAGCGAAATCCATTGCTTCCTCCTAGTTAAGAGTCGACTTTTCGACCAACCTGTCCCCTTCGCTACAAGGCGCAGGTTTCGATATCGGCAGAATACGCCGTTCCTGTCCGTTCGAGCATGGTCAGTTCCTAAATTCTGGGTAAAATTAGGCCGTTTTGCGGGACATATAACTAATTCTGTAGCTTTGTGGTTCGATATATAGGATTGGCATATGTTTTAACAGGTAAAACAAGGCAAAATGACATTCTTACAAGTGAAATGAGCATGTTTTACTTATAAAACTAGTAGGACATATCGATGCTTGTGTCGGACTCTGATGCTAAAATATGGATAGTTTTCCACAGGGCGCCGTTCCCAAGCATGTGCTTGTTTTCACCACGCACTCGCAAAACTGTCCCAAATCACTCGTAATGTAAGGAGCGTTATGGCATCTTCCGACACCATGGAGCTTATGGGCGAATCGTTCGTGAGCCTCGCCGAGAAGCTCCCCATTGAAAGAATCTCGGTTTCCGACATCGTTGCCGCATCGGGCAAAAACCGCAAAACCTTTTACTACCACTTCGAAGACAAGGCCCACCTCATTCGCTGGGTCTTCCGCAACGATCTTGCCGAAACGCTGCTTGAGCGCTTCGATTCCGACCATTTGGTGTATGAGCGCGAAGAGGACGGGGCTATTGCCGACAAGCCGTATTACGCCTTCAAAAAGGTTGGCGTGCGCTCGCTCGATGGTTCCGAGTTCTTCCAGGCGCTCGCCGACACGCTCGAAAAGCGCCGCGCATATTACGCCAAGGCGCTCCACAGCACCGAGAAAGATGGGCTGCGCTCATACCTCTACAAGCTCTATGTCCCGGCGCTTGAGCGCGACATTCGATTCATTTTGAGCAATCGCTCCTTGAGCGACTCGGCCGTGCACTTCCTTGCCGAGTTCTATACAGGGGCCGCGATCAGCTATCTCGTGCATCGAATTTCCGACCCCGAGCTCTCGAATGCGGGCATTTTGAGCGACGTCGAACCGTTCCAAAACATCATTCACTCCTCTCTCGAGAGCGAAATTAAGGAACAGCAGCTGCGCCGCGTGCTTTAAACCATTCCTTCACGCCCTGAAAACAAAATGCCGTTTGACCACGTCAAACGGCATTTTTTCAATTCCCATATTGTAAATTTGACCAACTTTTTTCGGTCATTTTCTCGAAATATCCACTCGAAAAAAAGTTTTTCACTTTCGGCGAACGGTATGTTTTAGGACGTGAGCGGTCGTGTTTGAGAGAATTACTACCTGTTTGCTCACATTTTGTCCACATTAAACCAGTCGAGCCGCCCGAAGGCGGCTCGAATCATCGCAAAAATCGCCATTAGGGGCGTATTTCCACACCTCAAAACTCGCAAAAATCGCCTAATGCACGGAACACGAGAGGCACGGATCGTACGCGCGCACGAGTTTTCCGACCTCCAAACGAATTTCTTCCTCGGAAGCACCCTGCTCAGCCATCAAATCGGCAAGCGTGCGCACGCTCGATTCGGTATCGCCCAGATTATGGACCGTGGGCGTGATGATGCTCGCGTGTTTAACGCGCCCATCTTCCCCAATTTCCAGCTCATGGATGAGCGTGCCGCGCGGAGCCTCGGTCATGCCAACGCCCCTGCCCGCACGAACCTCGAAATCGACAGGCTTGCTCGTTCCTTCGCCGAATGCGAGCCAACGGAGCATCGCTTCGCAACGAACGCACACATCGACGAGCTCGACGGCCTGCGCAACATTGTTTAAGAAGGGGTTTCGCACCGGAGGACGAAGGCCCGCCTTGGCCGCAGCCAATCGTGCAGGCTGCGAAAGCTCATTCCAGCTCAAATTGATACGCGCAAGCGCGCTCGTCGTGATGTTTTTCTTCGTGCTCGCGCGACGCGAGAATCGCGCAGCCGAATGATCGACGGCGTATTCTTCGATGTTGTCGGTGTAATCGGCCGCGGCGAAACGCGCGCCGTCGGATGCGAAGGCCGCCGTGTCGCCAACCACGCAATAGCGGCCATCTTCCACGAGCGCCATGAAATCGCCGGAGGTCTCAATCTGTGGAACCTTGAAGCCCGCGAAAACATCGACCGTTTTTTCGCAGAATTCACGCGCAGCAGCAACTTTGTCGGCCATGGCAAGACAGTCGTCGCGAGAAGGCTCGTGGGTGAAACCGCCTACAACGCATGTGATGGGATGAATGGAGCGTCCGCCAACGAGCGTACACAACTCATTGCCCAGCGCCTTAATGCCCATTCCGCCATTGAAAAGCTCGGGCGCCGATTCCGCAAGGGGAAAAGCGCTGTCGAGTCCTTCGAAATCGGGGGCGGCAAAAACGAACAAGTGCGCTGCATGATTCTGCAGGAAGCTGCCATACACGAGCAGCTCTCGCAGAACGCGCGTGCGCTCGCTCGTCTTCACGCCAACAATTTGCTCAATCGCAAGCAAATCGGTTATCACATGGCTCGACGAGCAAATTCCGCAAATGCGCGAGGCGATATAGCTCGTTTGGGTGAAGGGGCGTCCTCCCACCATCGACTCGAATAAACGGGCGGGTTCCACCACGTTCATCTTCACATCGGACACGCGACCATCTTCTATGGAAAGCGAGATGTTGCCGTGTCCCTCGATGCGAGCAATATGGTGCATGGAAAGCGTCGTGCGCATGGGCTACTCCTCCCCTTCCGAAATTGGTGAAAGCATGGGGTTCGCCAGGTTGAACAATTCAAGCGCCTCATCGAAGCGAGCAGCGCCGACGCCCGTGCTTTCGGCAAACGCGCGGGCCGCCGAAAGATTCGCGTTAGCCGACAGGCCACAGCAGCCATTGCACTCGCGGCCAAGTTGCACGCACTTCGCGCCGCAACCCTCTTGGGTCACGAGGCCCAGGCACACTTTTCCTTCACGCCACAAGCAGCCGCTTTCATTGCGTTTGCAGCTGCCGCACAACGTTCCCGTTTGCACCGTGGCATTGCTTCCATATATGGCATGCTGCATCACCGCAACGAAATCGGCGGGATCGATGGGGCATGCGCGAACTTCGAAATCGACATCGACCACGCTGCTGACCGGCTGCGGAACAAGCATTTCTCCGCAGGCGGAAGGGAGCGCATCGCCATACACGCTTTTCGCGCGCTCGTCCAAATGATGCGCCGCGATGGAGGGAATGCCTCCGCATACCGCACATGCACCCATGGCGATCAGGCATTTCGCGCGCTTACGCCAACGCTCCACGATTTCGCGAGATTCCACCGTGGAAACCGCGCCTTCGATAATCACAACGTCGACATTGCCCTCGGGCTCGGGCACACTTGAAGCCATTTGCCAATACTGCACATCGATTTGGCCCAGAATTTCAAGCAAATGCGATTCGGCATTCGTAATTTGCAGCTGGCAGCCGAAGCAGCTCGCCAAGCCCAGCACCACCACGCGCGGCGTGGCGTTCCTTTTCGTTTGGCATTCCATCTACATCGACCCCTGAATATTCTTCGCTTCCCAATAATTGAACACGGGACCGTCAATGCACACATACTGATGGCCCACTTGGCAATGGCCGCATTTGCCCATGCCGCATTTCATATGGCGCTCGAAGCTCATGTAAATGCGATCGTAGGGAATTCCCTTCTTGCGCATTTCCTCAACGACGAATCGGTACATGACTGGAGGCCCGCACAGTGCGCCGAACGTATTGTCGGCATCGACTTCCAAATGCTCGAAAGGCTTGGTGACCAGGCCCACTTCGCCATCCCATCCGTCTTCGTAATTGTCGACGGTCAGATGAAGGTCGAAGTCGTGGCGATGGCGCCACATCTCGAACTGGTCGCGGAACATGACTTCGCGCGGGTTGCGCGAGCCGTAAATGATGGTGACTTTGCCGAACTCGCTGCGCTCGTCGTGAATGTTGTTAATCAGCGAGCGCAAAGGGGCGATGCCCAAACCACCCGCGACAAGCAGAATGTCGTGGCCCTTCATTTTTTCGAAGGGGAATGGGCGGCCAAAGGGCCCGCGAATTCCAACCACGTCGCCGCACTGCATTTTATGCAGCTCCTCGGTGAACTTGCCCGCGCGTCGCACGCACAGCTCGATGAAGCCCTGCTTGGAAGGCGACGAAGAAATGGAAATGGGGGCTTCGCCCACACCGAAGATGGACAGCTCGACGAACTGGCCGGGCTGTTGGTGGAACGCTTCGCGAATGCGCTCGTCAATCAAACGGAATTCGAAGAGCTTCTCGGTTGCGGTGAGCTCCATGATAGACGTGATGCGCGCAGGCCACGGACGATAGGGATTTTCGGCCATCAGCTCGGCGCCCGTTTTCACATGGCCCGCCGCGGCGAGCGGAGATACCTCAACCGAAGTCGTGAAAGCATGCCTATTCGCCATTGGTCGCCCCCTTTCCCTGCTGGGCGTCATGCGCGCCGCGCGTTTTCTCGTCGAAGAACTTCAGCACTTCGATTGGATTGATGCCGGTTTTGCATGCATCGACGCAACGGCCGCAGCCTACGCAGAGCATGCTGCCGTGCTTTTCCTTGAAGCCATTGAGCTTGTGATACATGCGATG
>CAKUEV010000064.1 GCA_934646845.1 uncultured Slackia sp. | reverse complement strand
GCCTTGTACCAGCGGGCAGCGAGTCGAGAAATGCGGCAAGCTTTTCAGATTCGGACATAGTAAGCCCCTCGTACCATACAAAAAAGAGGCGCCAATATGGCGCCTCTTCAACGTTCGAAATTATTTCGCGTAGTCGACGGCGCGGCTTTCGCGGATAACAACCACCTTGACCTGGCCGGGATACTGCATTTCATCCTCGATTTGCTTGGCGATGTCATGCGCCAGAACAACGGCAGCAGCTTCATCGACCATTTCGGGGACAACCATAACGCGAATCTCACGACCCGCCTGCATGGCGTAGGTGCGTTCGACGCCCTTGTGGGCATTCGCGATTTCCTCGAACTTCTCAAGGCGCTTCACGTAGCTCTCAAGGCTTTCCTTGCGGGCGCCGGGGCGAGCAGCGGAAACGGCATCGGCGGCCTGGACCAAAACATCAAGCACGCTGTTCGGCTCAACATCGGCGTGGTGCGCCTCAATGGCGTGCACGATTTCTGGCTTTTCACCGAAGCGACGAGCAAGGTCGGCACCGATCACGGCATGAGGGCCTTCGACTTCATGGTCGACGGCTTTGCCGAGGTCGTGCAGAAGGCCTGCGCGCTTAGCGGGAACAGGATCGAGACCAAGCTCAGAAGCCATAACGCCGCACAGATACGCGACTTCGAGCGAGTGGTTCAAAACGCTCTGGCCGAACGAGGTGCGGAAGCGCAGGCGGCCAAGCGTGCGAACGAGCTCGGGGTGCAAGTCGTGAATGCCGACGTCGAACGTCGCCTGCTCGCCAGCCTCTTGGATTTGCTGGTTCACGAGCTTTTCGGCCTTCGCATACATCTCTTCGATGCGAGCGGGATGAATGCGGCCGTCGGCGATGAGGTTTTCCATGGTGACGCGGCCAATTTCACGACGAACAGGATCGAAGCACGAAATGGTTACGCACTCAGGCGTGTCGTCGATGAGCAGGTTCACGCCCGTAAGCTGCTCGAAGCTGCGAATATTGCGACCTTCGCGACCGATAATGCGGCCCTTCAAGTCGTCGGACGGAATGTGGATGGTTTTCACCGTGGTTTCGGCCGTGTGATCGGCGGCGACGCGCTGAATTGCGAGGCTCAAGATCTCGCGCGACTTCTTGTCGGCTTCGGCCTTGGTGCGCTGCTCGGCCTCGCGAATAATGGCGGCGCTTTCATGCGTAACCTCATCGCGAAGGTTGTCGAGCAGTTCCTTCTTCGCCTCTTCGGGCGTCATGCCGGCGACATGCTCGAGGCGCACATTCACTTCTTGAATGGCGCTGTTCAGATCGCGCTCGCGACGCTCGACCTGACCCTGCATGGAAGAGAGCTGATGCTCGCGGGCATCGAGGCTCTCGACACGGCGATCAACGGATTCCTCACGCTGAGAAACGCGGTTTTCGGCGGCACGAACTTCCTTCATGCGCTCTTTGTGCTCAGCCTGAGCCTCCTGCTTCATTTTGAACACTTCGTCTTTAGCTTCAACCACAGCTTCGCGGCGCATGGTTTCTGCCTGGCGCTTCGCCTCAGATACCACCTGTTCAGCCTCTTCATGGGCGCGTTTGGTGGACGAATTTGCGACGTAGCGGGTAATTAAATAGCCACCAGCGATGCCAACGGCCAAGCCGACGATCAAAAGTGCGATTTCCATCGGCCTCCCCTTTCTTCTAATTTCATATACGAAGACAGGCTGCCGGCAAAGAAAATGCCGGGCATATGCCTGGCATGAGTGAATACACAACAGTAGAGCTAACGCCGAGAAAGAGTTCGGCTATGCGATTGTTATATATCGAGAAAGCGCCTTGTGGGCGCTACTGCACTCAAGCCCTTTCATGATACACCGTGCTCGAGTGTTTTCCCTCCACCGTTTTGAAATAAATCGCTCAGCGCCTTAATTCTCCTCCATAAAACGACGAGTTGCCGCGCTCGCGACCGACGAGGAGTACCCTTTCGTCATGAGTTTGCGATATGCGGAGGCCCGAACATTTTTGGAACGCGGCGGTTTTCGGCGCAAAAGCGCGAGTGCGCGCTCTACTTCTTGCTCTTCATTAAACTCGCAACCAAACGAGCAACCAATGAGCCCATCTTCGTCATTGCTGGCGACGCGAAACGGATCGAAGTCACCGAGAGAAAAGAATTCATCGGGCCATCCGGGGATATCGGTTGCGGTAATCCCAGCCCGATCGAGTTCGTCTTCAATACCCTTGCGCCCGCGGCCTTGGGCGACGCGCGTTCGAACAAGCACGGCCCCATAGCGCACATCGTCGATGAGGCCGCAATCGAGGGCGCGCTGCACGGCCGATTCGGCTACTTCGCGCGTAAACCCGTCGCGCACAAGCCGATTGATGAGCTCGCGAGAACCACGCTCTCGCGCACAGGCAAGGCGAGTGACTTTTTCGAAAGCCTTCGTTTCGTCTTCGGTACGCTCGGTCATGATTGGCTCGAGGCTCAACGATGCATTCTGCAAACGCGAGCGAGCGCGAGACTTCGGCTGGAGCCTACTTTGGTCAAGCGAACCGAAGCGGGCGCTACTCGACTTGCAAGCAATGCAAGCCTCTTGCCCCGCGCCATCTACGTCACGCGAAGGCATGTCATGGGTGTAAGCTTGAGATTTTTTCGCCTCTTGCTCTGTGCCGCCAGCGGTGCGGAAAGGCCCGCCATTGGCATGGGCTTGGGATTTCTTCAAAAGCTCTTCTGCATATTGCTTATCGATATACGGCATATCGGCCCCAATCGCTGCGCTCAAGAAAACGCCCGCTTCGCCATGGGCAAAAGCGGGCGTAAAAGGCTTATTCCTCGGTTTCGCTGAAGGGCTTGACCGTGGGGATCTCGAAATGGTCTCGAACCTTCTGCTCAATTTCGTCGCGAACATCGGGATGGGTGCGCAACATTTCCTTGGCGGCCTCGCGACCCTGGCCCAGGCGATCTTCGCCATAGGTGTACCAAGCGCCGCTCTTTTTCACTACGCCAGCCTCGACGCCCATATCGATGATGCAGCCCTCGCGAGAGATGCCCTGACCATACATGATGTCGAATTCGGCCTGCCTAAACGGAGGCGCGACCTTATTCTTCACGACCTTGGCGCGCACGCGGTTACCCACAGCGTCGTTGGTTTTATTCTTGAGCGTTTCGATGCGACGAATATCGATGCGAACGCTCGAGAAGAACTTAAGAGCGCGGCCGCCCGTCGTGGTTTCGGGATTGCCGAACATCACACCGATTTTCTCACGGAGCTGATTGATGAAGATGCAGGTAGTATTCGACTTCGAAAGAGAACCGGCAAGCTTGCGAAGCGCCTGGGACATAAGACGGGCCTGAAGGCCAACGCTCGAGTCGCCAATTTCGCCTTCGATTTCGGCCTTAGGAACCAAAGCGGCTACGGAGTCGATGACAATGCAGTCGATAGCGTTGGAGCGAACGAGCATGTCACAGATTTCCAAGCCTTGCTCGCCCGTATCGGGCTGCGAGATGAGCACCTCGTCGATATCGACGCCCAAACGCGCGGCGTACGTTGGATCGAGGGCATGTTCCGCGTCGATGAATGCCACAACGCCGCCAAGAGCTTGTGCCTCAGCGAGAATTTGCAATGCGAGCGTTGTTTTGCCGCTGGACTCAGGACCGTAAATTTCAACAATACGGCCGCGCGGAACGCCGCCAATGCCGAGCGCCGCATCGAGCGGCAAAGCACCCGTGGGAATAGCGGCAACCTCAAGGTGTTCGGCATTGTTGCCGAGTTTCATGATGGCGCCCTTGCCGAACTTCTTCTCGATTTGCTCAGTCGTGAGCTCGAGCATTTTATCTTTGTTTTGAGTCTGAGCCATTACATCTCCTTGCCGCCGGCAGAGCCGGTTTATGTACCGCGCTCATTATTACGAACAGATGTTCTTACGTCAAGTGCGACGCGAAAATAATTCGCATCGTTGCGAAAGAAATCGTTGAACGAATTCAAGCACGCAAACCTTGCCGGAATCTTGTCCGGATGCCGCATTTTTAAAGGCGAACTATCGCCTATTTCTATCGGTTTCCCTTGAAGATTCCTATGCGTTTCCCTCGGTTTCCTCGCAGAATGCCCTCTGAAATGCCGCGTTTTCCCCGCGACAACAAGGCACTACAGCGCTTCGAGAAGCATTTCAAGTGCGGCCTGGGTCGCTTGCGCGCGCACGTTTTCGCGATTGCCCTTGAAATGGAATTCCTTCGCGAATGCGTTACCGTTGGAAGAGATGCCAATCCATACCGTGCCCACCGGCTTCCCGGGCTCCTCGCCACCAGGGCCCGCAATACCCGTAACGGAGCACGCCACATCGGAGCCGAGCTCAGATGCCGCACCGCGCGCCATAGCTACGGCAACGTCTTCACAGACGGCGCTGCCATCGATGAACGCAGTTTCAGGAACGTCGAGGCTCTTCATTTTCACGTCATTGACATAGCTCACCACGCCGCCGCGCACCACGGCCGAAGAACCCGGCACCTCGGTGAGCGATGCGGCGATAAGGCCGCCCGTACAGCTTTCGGCCGTTGCGACCGTCGCCTTCGCAGCGAGCGCCTTTTGCACGACAGCGCGTGCCGCTTCAACGCGAATCTCGCTGTCAAAATCGACTTCGGACTGCGCCGCAATATCGTCATTGTTGATGACGCGCGCACGACCGCCCTTAGGCTTGAAACCAATGAGGTGGCGAGCCTTCCAAATGTAATCGGCCATAGAGATGATCGTGAGCACGAGGGCGGCAGCCATGACAAGCCAGCTCAGGATATAGAGCGCGACATTGAGCTCATGCGAAAGCATGCCCGTGATCGCGGGGCTTTCCTTCACGACGAACAGCACGATGGCGATCATTTGGAATACCGTCTTGAACTTGCCATACCACGAGGCGGCAATGACTTCGCCCTTGCTTGCGGCGACCATGCGCACGCCGCTTACGATGAATTCGCGGGCGACGATAATGAGCACGGGCCAACTCGGCAGCGACCCAAGCTCAATGAGCACGAGCAGCGCCGCAACAACGAGCACCTTGTCGGCCAAAGGATCCATGAATTTACCGAAGTCAGTAACCTCGCCGCGGGAACGAGCGAGGTAGCCATCGAGCCAGTCGGTGCACGAGATCACGACGAAGATAATCGCGGCGATCCACGCCTTCCAAGGATTGAGGAACGCAAGTCCAAAAGCGTCGGGCCATGGGCTAATAAGCGCCACGACAAAGACAGGTACCAGGCAAATGCGAATCATAGTGACGACATTCGCGGGAGTAAGAATCTTATCAACCGTGCCCTGACCCGCCGGCGTCGGCTTGCCAGAAGCGTAGGATTCTTTCGAATCAGGAGCCATGAACGACATCGCCTTCCATCTCGTACACAAGCGTATCGGTTATGCGAACGCGCACAATGTCGCCGACTTCGCCTTCCTCCAAATACACCACGCCATCAACCTCGGGCGCCTGGCACATCGCACGACCGTAGAGCTGGCCGTCTTCCTCGCGTCCAAGCACGAGCACGTCCATTTCCTGGCCAATGCGCGCCGAAACGTGGGCTTCGCCAATCGCGTCCGAAATGTCGCGCAGGCTTTGAGCGCGTTCGATTTTGATGGTCTCATCGATTTGGCCATCCATTTCGGCGGCGCGGGTGCCCTCTTCTTGCGAATACGGAAAAACGCCGACGTAATCGAACTCGACCTCTTCGAGGAAGTTCTGAAGCGCGTCGAAATCAACATCGGTCTCGCCCGGGAAGCCGGCGATGAGCGTGGTGCGCAACGTAATGCCTGGAACACGCTCGCGAATGCGCGCAACGAGCTCGCGATGGGAGTTCTCGTCGCCACGACGGTTCATCGCACGAAGCACCGGCTTGCTCGCGTGCTGAAGCGGCATGTCGAGATACTTGCAGACGTTCGGCTTCGATGCGATAACGTCGAGCAACTCATCGCTTACGCCTTGAGGCTCAATGTACATAAGGCGGAACCACGTTTGAGGGAACTCGTCGGCAAGCGTCGCAAGAAGCGCGGCGGTGTTGGAGGGCTCGGCAAAATCTTCGCCCCAGCGGCCCGTATCTTGAGCGATGAGCGTAATTTCGCGCACGCCCGCCTCGACGCGTTCAGCGACCGAAGCGCGAACGGTCTCGAGCGGGAAGCTGTGGTAGCGCCCACGAATATACGGAATGGCGCAGAACGAGCAGAAGCGATCGCAGCCGTCTGAGATTTTCACATACGACGCGGGGGACGCCGCCCATGGCGATTGGGCATCGGCAGACGTCGACGCGCGAGGCGCCGCATCGCCCAGCACGCCCGCAAGCACCTCGACGATGTCGTCTTCCTTGCTGCACGGCACGAACGCCTGCGCCTCGCCAAGTTCGCTCGCCAAATCGTCGCCGTATCGCGCAGGCATGCAGCCTGCCACGACGAGCTTCGCAGACCCTTCGATGAAATTCGGCAGGTCGCATACCTCGAAAATAGCCTCGAGGCTCTCTTCGGTTGCGGCCTGAATGAACGAGCACGTGTTCACGACCACGACATCGGCCGTGGACGCGTCATCGCATACCTCATAGCCGGCCGCGGTCAGTCGTTTCGTCATTTCGGCGGTGTCAACTTCGTTTTTGGCGCAGCCAAGCGTCACGAAACACACGCGCGGCGCGCCCTGAGCCAAAACATTCACGTCAATGTTAGACATGCATATACCCTTTTGCGTTATCGATAGTTCACATACTGCAGAGGCTGGCCGTAATCTTGGCCCTTCAAAAAGGCAATCACCTCTTGCAGAGTGTCACGCGAAGCCGAGGAAACGCGCAGCTTATCGCCCTCGATGGTGACCTTGCACTTGAGTTTCGTGCCTCGAATGTCCTTCGAGATTTTGCTCGCGGTTTCCTTGTCGATGCCTTCGATGATCTCGGCGGTGCGACGAACGCTCTGACCTGCGGCGGGCACGATGTCGCCCCATTTCACAGCGGAAAGGTCGACGCCGCGCTTGATGAGCTTGCTGCCAATGACGTCGATAACCTGCTTGGCGACGAATTCCACGGGAGCGGCGACAGTCAATTTGCGGCCGCCCTTGTCGAGGGTGATTTCCGCACCGGAATCTTTCAGGTCGTAGCGCTGTGCGATTTCTCGTTTCGCCTGGCCATACGCATTATCGACTTCTTGCATGTCGACGGTGGAAACAACGTCGAAGCTGGATTCTTTTGCCATGGTTTCCCTTTCTAAGAAAACAAGAGGTACGTGTTAGCCTTCAGTGGAGTTGGAAGTAGAGGCGCTGCTAGATGCGCCAGTCGTCGAGGAAGACGCGCTGCTCGCCGACGAGGCCGCGTCAGGATGGGCCTCGTTCCACGCCGCGAGAATGTCGCTGAAGTTCACCTCGTAGCGCAAAATGCCATTCGTGACATACTGCGACAAATCGACCGCTTTGCCATCGACCGTCACGGTAAGGCCATCGTACGGGCTCGCGACAATCGTGAGCGAGTCGGTTACATCGTAACTATCAGATGCGCCGCCCGACAGGTTTTCGGCGACCAAGCAGGTATCGCCTTCGTAGATCTCGACATACGGCGTCTCGCCCTTCGCGACCGAATACGCGACAACGGCCTTTGTGGGAGCAGTTTCAGTCTTTTTGGTCGTCGTCTCTTTAGCCGTTTGCGAATCGGAGCTTTCAGAATCGGAAGACGAATTCGACGAAGAGCTCGATGATGACGATTCAGGAAGCCCCGTGATGTTCATCGGCGTGCTTTGCTGGGCGCTCGACGTTGCTTTCGAGCCAACGCCATTCGCCAAGAAAGCGATAACAACGACGAGCAGCAAGATGATGATGCCGGCAATGAGGAACGGAAGCTTTTCGCCTATGCCCGATTTGTTTGTCCCAAGATTGCGTGGGGCAGCATACACGCTGATTGAATGTTCTTCGGGAAGCGCCGAACGCCTCGATTGGCGCGGCATGTAGGTTTCTTTTTCTTCATCCTCGGAACGGCGCAGCCTGCGCGTAGAGCCTGCGGCCGCCGGATTCGAACGACGAGAAGAAGGACGCGCAGGAGCATCGTCAAGGCGACGCGTGCGCTCAGGGCTATCGCCCGCCACCTGTTGACGCGTGTGGTTATAGAGGCCCTGGCCATACGCATTGTATGAACCAACATGCACCGCTCCCGCGCGGCGGCTATGCGAAGTCGAGGGCGGACGTTGCGCAATGGCGCGTTCGGCCGAGGACAGTTCACGGGATTCGGCTGCGCCACGATCGATATCGTCGAACAGGCCCGTATCAAACGACGAGCCGCCGAACGAACGCGACTGGGAGGGGCGCGACGAGGAGCCGGTCGCACGAGAAGACTTGTTCGAACGCTGGGAATCGAGTCCCAGGCGACGTGCGCGGTTTCGCGAGCTTTCCGCTTCAATCGCCGCATAATCGTTGGGAAGCGCGTCATCGCGCGACACGCGATCCGCCGCTGCGGCGCGCGCCTGCGAACGCTCGTCGGCATGAATTTCTTCACGCAAACCATGATGGCGCCTGCCCGAAGGCATGTCGAAACCAGTCGGGCGAATATTCTTACGAGCTCGCTCGACTTGGTCTTGATATTGCTGCGACAAATAGGCATCGACGAGATTCGTGGGATTGAGGCCCAGATACCGCGCATATGCGTTGATCATATTGCGCGAATAGCCGCGCGGGGGCATGTTGGACAAGTCCCCCGCCTCAATAGACTCCAAAATATCGGGGCGAATGCGCAGCTTGCGGGCGACGGACATCAAATCTTCGCCCGAACGCTCGCGCGCTTCACGCAGAATATTGCCGAAATTCGATTCGTTCACTCTTACTCCTAGAATCCATCTTCCGCGGCGTCGCGCGCCTCAAAAGCCTTCAAAGATTCAAGTTCCATTTCATCGACAAGCACGTCGCGGGGCTTGCTGCCGTTCGGCGGGCCCACAACGCCTTTCTCTTCTAGCATATCCATGATGCGCCCTGCGCGGGAATACCCTACGCTCAATTTGCGCTGAATGTTCGAAGTAGAGCCGAGGCCGCTCGCTACGACGATGTCGGCGGCATCCCACAAAAGAGGATCGTCGGCACTCGAAGAGCCGCCGGAGCCGTCGGGCATCGACGAGCCAAGGCTGATCACGTTCGTTTGAAGAATCTCGCTGTGATATTCAGGCTCGCCTTGCGACTTCAAGTGGCTCACCACGGCTTCGATTTCCTCTTCGGAAACGAAGCAGCCCTGCAAGCGCTGAGGCTTCGGCCATTCCGGCTTGCTGAACAGCATGTCGCCCAAACCGATAAGGTTCTCGGCGCCGGGGGTGTCGAGAATAACGCGAGAGTCGATGCCCGAAGCAACGTTGAACGCGATGCGGTTCGTGATGTTCGCCTTGATAAGGCCCGTTACGACGTTGGTCGACGGGCGCTGCGTGGCGACGATCATGTGGATGCCCGCCGCACGGGCGAGCTGGGCAATGCGGCTAATAGAGAGTTCGACCTCTTTGCCAACGTTCATCATGAGGTCGGCAAGCTCATCGATGATAATGACGA
>CAKUEV010000063.1 GCA_934646845.1 uncultured Slackia sp. | reverse complement strand
GCCGAGCCGCTGAGGGCCGTTGTCGCCGATGACGATAGCATTTTTGTCGAAGGCATCGCCGCGCTCGTGCATGAATGGGATGAATTCGACCTGGTAGGCAAAGCGACGACGCTCGAAGGCGTGCGCGCGCAATGCCGCGAGAAAAAGCCCGCCGTTGTTATGATGGGCGCAACATTTCACGGCTCCGGCAGCGCCGATACGATTCGCGGCATTCTTGCCGATGATCCCAACATTCGCATTATGGTCGTGGCGTCGATGGGCGAGAGCGGTTTCGTGCTCGACGCTCTGCGCGCTGGCGCGAGCGGCTTTGGGTCGCGCGATGAAATGACGGCCGATAGGCTTCGGTCGCTGTTTTGGGCCTTGGCCTGCGGCGATATCGCTTTTTCTGGGTCGCTCGGCACGGTTCTTCAGGGCGCCCTTATGAACGATATGGCCGGAAAGGCGGCCGATTCCGTGGCAAGTGAGCGCTTCGATTCCCTCGATGAGCGTGAGCGCACGGTGCTTGCGGCACTTGAAGAGGGGCTTTCGAATGCGGAAATTAGCGCACGGCTCTTTTTGAGCGAGCCAACGGTGAAGAAATGCATCGGCAGCATTATCCAAAAGCTTCATGTGAACAATCGCGTGCAGGCGGCAGTGCTTTCGGCAAAACGCGGCTTGTAGGATAGTTGGCCTGACGCGCGCGGTACCTGTGCTCATGCGATCTTACGTGGTATTTCCCGGGCAGTAGATTCTGCTCAGTGATGCTTTAATCCCATAAACGAACCTTATGGATTCCGTTCTTTGCGGGATCCATTTTTTATTCTTTCAAGGTGTCGGTCGTATATTCGCCGGGTTCGAAATGCTTATTTTTACGAGCCAATGGCTACTCCTCATTATCCCCACAGAACGCGCCAACCCAGCAACAATAGCGGTGTCAAAGCGCGTCGATTTCGTTGCCAGCCATGCTGCTCAAGGGCGAGTTTGCAGCATTGGCGTTCCATAACGCGGCGCGCACGTCAAACGAAAGGGGATTCGTTATGAAAGCTCAACTGAACCGTATTGCCCTGCGCGCGGCAGACGCCGATAAGGCCGTCGCCGACCTGCATGCCCTTTTGGGCGTGACCTTCTATGGGCCGTATGACGATGAGCACATGGGCCTGCGCGTTGCCCTGCCCAAGAGCGGCGGCATTGAGGTTATGGCTCCCATGCACGACCACGACGCCATTGGCGCCTACCAGCGCCTGCAGACCGAGGGCGAGGGCGTGAGCGGCATTGCCGTGCGCGTTGACGATTTCGAAGAAGCTCGCGCCGCGTTTGCCGCAAAGGGGCTCAAGCCGGTTACCGAATTCTGGCATGGCAAGTTCCACGAGATGATTTTCGCTCCCTGCCCCGAAACCCACGGCCTTGAGATTGCCGTGAATGAATTCCCCGATGCAAATGGCGCGGCTATCCAGGTTGCTTTGGACATGGGTGCCGATTGGAAAGACGTTTGCGACGTGGACGCCGAGTAGAAAAACGGTTGAAGACACATGACAACGATTGCAATTTTCAAATGGGCGATGGACCCGCATGACGAGAGGGTCGGCGTCGACGGTAACGTGAAGTGGACCGCCAACAAGCCTGTCGCCGGCGACGACGATCACGAAGTTGTGAAAGCCGCGCTCGACATTGCTGGTGAAGGTGAAGTCGTGGGCATGACGATGGCCAGCGGCGATACCGCTTTCGCGGCCGCTCGCGGCGCAAAGCGCACCATCGCCATCGAGGGCGTCGACGCGCTGGCGCAACCTGTCGAGCTTGCGGGCGCCTTGGCCGCCGCGGTTCGTGCGCAGGAAGGCGTGGACGCGGTTGTTATCGGCGATAGCGCTTGGGAGCCGATGGTGCCGAGCTTGCTTGCGAGCATGCTCGGGTGGCCGTGCGTTCTTGCTGCTGACGGTGCCCGCCGCGAAGACGACGCGCTGGTCGTGACCCGCCGTTTCGGCGCGGGCACGCAGGACGTGCAGGTTGCTTCTCCTGCGGTTATCGCTGTTGCGGCTCGCCGCGAAGAGGAAAGCAAGCCCGGCATGCGCGCGGTGCTTGCGGCTCGCAAGCTTCCGGTTGAGAAAATCGCTGGTAGCACAGAGGGCTTTGCGCATATGGATTCACAGGGCACGCATGCTCCCGAAAGCGCTCCCGCGCGTATTTTCGATGGGGCAAACCCCGAAGCGGCCGTCGAGCAGCTCGTGGCGGCCTTGAAGGCAGAGGGGGTGCTGTAAATGAGCAGCGTATGGGCAATTATCACCGACGAAATGTCAGCCGCGGCAGTGGCGGGCGTGGCGCTGCGCTCGGGCGCTTCCGCAAAAGCGCTCGTTTTCGGCTCCTCGGAGCTTGCGGGCCGTGTTGCGGGCTTCGGTGTTGAAAGCGTGACCTGGTACGATGCCGACAAGGCTCTTCCCGAGGCTATGGCGGGCACTATTGCCAAGCGTGCCGGGCAGGAAAAACCCGTCGCGGTCGTAGCATCCGATTCGGCGACGTCTCGCGCACTGCTCGGGCCTGTCGCGGTCGCTTTGGGAGCGGCCGTTACGGGCAAAGTCATCGCCGTGAAAGTTGATGGCGACGCGGCAACTGTCGAGCGCTTGGTTGCCGACAGCGAAGCGGTTGACGTGCTTGCGGCGCCTGGCAGCGTGGTGTGCACGATCGCCGATGGCGTTGATGAGGCGGAAGCCTCCGAGCCGGTCGTCGTATCTGAAGGCGCATTCGACGAGGATGCTCGCATGAAGGTGCTTTCCACCAACGCCGAAGGCGAAGGCGGCGCGGGCCTGCAGCAAGCAGAGCGCGTGGTTGGCGTAGGCCTGGGCATTGGCGCGAAGGAAAACCTCGCGATGGTCGAAGAGCTCGCGGGCATTATGGGTGCTGAAATCGCCTGCACGCTTCCTTTGTGCGACAACTATCACTGGTTCGAACACAATCGCGTCGTGGGCACTTCCACCCAGAAGATTTCGCCTCGCTTGTATTTGAGCTTTGGCTCTTCGGGTGCACCCCAGCACATGACGGGCGTGCGCGCGTCGAAGGTCATCGCGGCCGTGAACAACGACCCCGAGGCTTCGATTTTCCGCGAGTGCACCTACGGCATCGTTGGCGATGCTCAAAAGATTCTCCCTGCATTTATTCAAGCTCTGAAGTAATCGTGGCTGCGATGGGCACAGCTGCGTGGGCTGCGCCCCTGAGCGGCGCGATTTAGGCATACCAAGGAGGAAACAATGGCAGAATTCGACGTTGAATACGATCTCGTCGTCGTCGGCGGCGGCGCGTCGGGCAAATCGGCAGCGCTTATTGCCGCTCGCGCGGGCAAAAATGTTGTCGTCATCGAGAAGATGCCCGAAACCGGCGGCCTCTCGATGTTCGCCGAGGGCACGGCCGCATTCGAATCGAGCGTGCAGAAGGAATTGGGCACGCCTCGCTTGAACAAATACCATTTCCCCACCAAGCAAGAGGGTCTCGACAAAATCATGGGTTACAGCCACCAGCGCGCGAACTACGAAGTTGCCCGCGCGTTTGTGGAGAACTCCGCCGAGACTATCGACATCTACCGTGAGCTGGGCGTTGTGTATAAGACTTGCGATATCGCGGCGGAAGATGACCCCAATGAGGTTTGGACGTTCCACTTGCCCGAGGGTCTGGGCGCGCATTGCCAGGAAGTTCTGCTCGATGCCATTCAGAAGCTCGAGGTGGACATCTTCACCGAGACTCCGGCCAAAGAACTCATCATCGAAGACGGCCGCGTCGTGGGCGTTGTTGCCGAGTCGGATGGCGAACCGCTTCGCATTGGCGGCAGGGCAGTGATTCTGGCGACCGGCGGCATGGGCTCGAACCCCGATCGCATTTTCAAGTACAGCTGGTTCGCGCCGGCGGCGTACAACATGAATGTGCTCACCCCGCTGCAGAACGTGGGCGACGGCCTTGACCTCGCGCTTTCCGCGGGCGCCGACCCCAATACCATTACCACGTGCCCCCTGCTCGCTGCAGGCGGTCGCGATATGACCATGGACTCCCAGGTCGGCGGCGCGGGCGTGAACCCCGGTGTGTGGATCAATAAAACCGGCCATCGTTTCGCGGCCGAGTCGGTTGCCGAGAACCTTGGCGACATCGGAACGTATTACGGCAAGCAGCCCGGCGGCATTGTGTGGTCCATTCTTTCCCAGGCCGATGTCGATCGCCTGGTGAGCGAGGGCTCCGAAATTGCCATCGGTGAGTTCGTGGTGTATCACAAGCCCATGACGGGCCTTCTGCCCGAGCTTGAGGCGCATTTGGAGTCGGGCCTCGTGAAGAAAGCCGATACCTTCGAAGATCTCGCTGAGCAGATGGGCGTGCCCACCGATGAGTTCGTCGAAACCATGACCGCCTACAACGAGGCGTGCGAGAAGGGCGTCGACGAGGCGTACTTCAAGAAGCCGCAGTACCTGCGTGCGCTGGCCGAGCCGCCGTTCTATGGCATTCCGCTGGCCACGGGCACCATGGGATCTGCTGGTGGCATTAAGGTCAATGGCGATATGCAGGTTATCACCTCTGACGGCGACGCGATTCCGGGCTTGTACGCGGTTGGCCTGGACGCCACGGGCCTGTATGGCGACTCCTACAACATGGAAATTCCCGGCTGCGCGAATGGCTTCGCCCACACTTCGGGCCGCATCGCCGCGCGCCACGCGATCGCAAACATGTAATTGTCCGCCGCGCCGCGCATGCCGTGCGACCGCGGCACTTCATCAACTCTCACGAGGACCTCATGGCGCGTATATGCGCCTGAGAATATGGCTTCCCGTGCGCGTGGGGCGCGCGGGCCAATGAAAGGGGAAACTCATGGCACAAGAGGTTAAGGCTCCGAAGATTTCCGGTGCTCCCGAATTCGGCAAGTGGATCTCTCCCGAAGAGTCGCTCGGCCAGCGTTTGAAGGGCAAGAAAATCTTGCTCACGGGCACCACGAAGGGCGTGGGCCATGTGACGCAGGAGCTGCTGTGCGCTCAGGGCGCCATCGTGTGCGGCTCTGGTCGTTCCAAGGGCGTTGCCGCGGCGTATGCCGAAGAGCTTCGCGCTAAAGGCTATCAGGCTTACGGCGACGATTGCGACCTGTCCGATTACGAGGCCGTGAAGAAGTGGGTCGCCGAGTGCGCCGAGCGCATGGGCGGCATCGACGTCGTCATCAACAACGCGTCGCACCCTGGCATGGCTCCCTTCGGCGAGATGACTCCCGAGATTTGGAACTATGGCATCGAAAACGAGCTCAACCTGGTCTACAACGTGTGCAACTGCGCATGGCCGTACCTGCAGAAGGCCGAGGGCGGCGCTTCCATCATCATCACCGCTTCCACCTGCGGCCTGCAGGGTTCCAACTCGCCCCAGGCGTGCCACGCTGCCGCTAAGGGCGCCTGCATCGCCATGGCTCGCCAGCTCGCTGCTGAAGGCGGCCCCTTCGGCATTCGCTGCAACTCTGTGACCCCGGGCCTGGTGTGGACCGAGGCTATGGCCAACATCCCGAAGGAAATGGCGACGGGCCTCATCGCCGCGCAAACCACGCAGCGCGCCATCGACCCTATGGACATCGCCTACACCTACCTGTTCCTGGCTTCTGACGAATCTCGCCAGATTACCGCGACCAACATCGCCGTCGACGGCGGCTGCGCTGGCGCTGTGACGGGCGGCATGCAGGGCGAAATCGAGTAAGTCCGAGTATTTCGAAGGCGCGTTTCTCGTTGGGGCGCGCCTTCTTTCTTCGCGCGGATGATTGGGGCATTCGCGCAGTTCGAAAGGGGAATTTCATGAAGGGTCCACAAGGGTTCGCCATGTTCGTGAACATCGGTATGAACATTGTTTTGGGCGTTCTTATCACCATCTGCTTCGATTTCACGCTGCAGGCCATGATTGGCGTGCCGTTCGTGACGCCCGAAGTGGTTATTGGCACCATTATCTCGAGCTTCTGCGTGGGCTTTACTGCCGGCACGCTCGTTCCCGCGATGGATTGGGGCATGAAGCTCGCGGGTGCCTTGAAGGTGAAGCCCGGTGGAATCGGCATGCATATCTGCTGTTCGGTGATGCTCGGCCTTTGCATGGGCGTGTGCATTACCATTGGCAACTTCCTTATTGCCGATTTGGGCACGAAGGGCCTCGGCGGCGCTGTTGCCGACATCACTATGGCAATGCCCATCATCGTGGCATATGCCATCGTGTTCGTGCTTATTTTCCTGAAGCCTGTTCAGATTCTTGGCGCGAAAGTTTTGGGCTTCGATCCTTCCAAACCTGCCGCTTAAGCGCGTTGCGCGCGGCGGGAATCTCCTACTGAAGACTGATTTCTAGAATTGCAACGAACAAGGGGGTTCGAATGCAGCATCCTAAGTATCCTAACCTGTTTTCCAAGGGCAAGGTTGGCAAGCTCACGGTGAAGAATCGCGTGATTCGCAACTCCATGGGCACGTATCTCAATATTGGCAAGACCTGCGATTTGTCTGACCGCAACCTGAAGCACGCGGCTGAAGCTGCCGAGGGCGGCCCGGGCATCGTGTTTTTGGACAACTGCCTTATTATGGAAAGCTATCACATGGGCCTTGCCGCCTATGACGACACCTACATCCCCGGGCTTTCCATGCTCGCCGAGGCCATGCATGATCATGGCGCCATCGCCGGCATGCAGCTCGCGCATCCCGGCCGCGACATGGGCTTCGCTGGCGGCGACGACGCCGTTGCGCCTTCGGCGGTGCTGCCTGAAATCATGATCAACGCCGGCGCGGCGATTCCGCGTCCTTTGACCATTGATGAGATTTACCAGATTGAAGATCAATATGGCAAAGCTGCACTGCGCGTGAAGCAGGCCGGCTTCGATTTGGTGGAAGTCCACGGCGCGTGCGGTTGCCTGCCGTGCAATTTCCTCTCGCCGCACGACAACCAGCGAAACGATATCTATGGCGGCTCGCTGTTCAATCGCCAGCGTTTCTTGGTTGAAACCATTCGCGCCATCAAGCGCTATGTCGGCCCCGATTTCCCTGTGAGCGTGAAGCTCGACATGGACGACTGCGAGCCCGACGGCATTCGCTTGGACGAGTGCATCGACACCTGCAAGGTGCTCGAGCGCGAGGGCGTTGCGCTTTTGAACCTGGTCACTGCGACGCATGTGACGGCGAACTTCTCCACGAGCTTCTACCCGTGGTCGTATTGCGCCGACATGGCCGCTAAGGTGAAGGAGCAGGTGCATATTCCCGTTATGGTGACCGGCGCCATTCAGTCGCCCGAGGCCGCCGAGAAGATTCTCGCCGACGGCAAGGTCGACTTCGTGGGCACCGCGCGCCAGTGCCTGGCCGACCAGGCGTGGGTCGAAAAGGCTCGCACCGGCCACGAGGAAGATATTCGCCCCTGCATCCGTTGCCAAATCGGCTGCACCGACCGCGGCATTCTGGGGCATCATCCCATTTCGTGCGCGACCAATCCCACGCTGTTCCACTACTACGAGGAACTCTATCCCAAGGCGGAAACGCCGAAGAACGTGGCCGTTGTGGGCGCGGGCCCCGCGGGTTGCGAAGCGGCGCTCACGCTGAAGAAGCGCGGCCACAACGTGGTCGTGTTCGAGAAGCGCGAGATCGGCGGCACGATGATCGAAGCCGGCGCCGCGTGGTACAAGTCGGACATCAACCGCTTCATCGAGTATCACCGCACGCAGCTCAAGAAGCACAACATCGAGGTTCGCAAGCAGGAAATTACGCCCGAGGATATCGCGGCGGGTGGCTTCGACGCTTGCATCGTGGCCATTGGCGGCGAGCCGCGCAAGCTTCATGTGCCGGGTATCGACAAGCCCATCGTGACCGAGGGCATCGATTTCCTCTACGGCTCGAAGAAGGTTGAAGGCAAAACCGCCGTTGTGGTGGGCGGCGCTACCACTACGGCCGAAATCGCGCTCGATTTGGCCGAAAAGGGCATGGATGTGACCATCGTGAAGCGCGGCACGAAGTTCCTGAACCCCGCCGGTTGCCAGATGGACATCGAATACACCATTCGCCTCCAGCAGCATGGCGTGAAGCTCATGACGGGCTATCGTCTCGATAGCGTGACCGACACCTCGGCCATCGCCATTGACCAGTACGGCGAAACCGTTGAGCTTCCCTGCGACAACGTGGTTATTTCCGCCGGCTTCCTCAATCGTCCTGGATTCGCCGAGAAGCTCGAGGAAATCAGCGACATGGCCGTGTATATGGCGGGCGACTGCAAGAAGGTTGCAGAAATCCCCGACGCGACCCATGCCGGCTACGCCGTAGCGCGCATGGTGTAGCGGCCTCTATTTCGAGGGTGCGTGAGCATCTTCTGCCCACGCACCCTTGTTCTCTCTGCCGAGGGGCGAGGACAAAAGCTTCCGCAAGCTTGATTTACCTGCGCTCCATCGAGGTACGCCACGTTATTAAGGCGATTGCCGAATCGCGGAGAACTTTCGGTTTGTCTCAAACAATCTATCGCAAGGGGGATGTATGGCGAAATTGTCTGTAGCGCCGCGCGCGAAAGACGACGGCAAGTTCGGCTCGTTTGTCGAAGAGTATGAGCGACGCGTTGAAGCGACGCCTCCGGGCATGTGCGCGGTGGCGTTCCAGCTCGACTTGCTGCGTGCCGGGGGTTGCCAAGCGTGCGGCAAGTGCGTGCCGTGCCGCGAGGGCATTGCGCGCATTGAGCAATTGCTCGAAGAGGTGCTTGCGTTCGACGCGGAACCTGGCGCGCTTGATGAGATTCGTGCGCAGGCGATTGCTGTGCGCGACACGGCCGACTGCGCTATCGGCTGGCATGCGGCCGAGGTGCTGCTCAATGGCCTCGATACGTTCAAGGCGGAGTTCGAAAGCCACGTTAGCCAGAAGCAATGCCGCGAAGGCGTTGCCCAAACGGTGCCGTGCGAAACGCTGTGCCCGGCGCATGTGAATGTGCCCGCCTATGTGGCGCTTGCAGGCGCGGGCGATTATGCGGGCGCCATTGGCATGATTCGCAAAGACAACCCGTTTCCCACGGCATGCGCCTATGTGTGCGAGCATCCGTGCGAGAACCGTTGCCGCCGCACGCTTATTGATGCCCCCATCAACATTCGCGGCATCAAGAAGTTCGCCGTCGACCAGCTTGCCGCCGATAAGGTCGCAACGCCTGTGCCTGCTGCCGCGACGGGCAAGAAGGTCGCTATCGTGGGCGGCGGCCCGAGCGGCCTGACCTGCGCGTATTTCTGCGCGCTTATGGGCCATGAGGTGCATGTGTTCGAGATGCGCAAGCAGCTCGGCGGCATGATGCGCTATGGCATTCCCGCTTACCGCTTCCCGCGAGAGCGCCTCGATGAAGACGTGCGCGCCATTGTCGACGCGGGAGATATTACCGTGCATACCGAGGTGCGTATCGATACCGATGGCATGAAGCGCCTTTCCGCCGAACACGATGCGGTGTATGTGGCGATTGGTGCGCAGGGCGGCAAAACGCTGCGTCTCGATGGTGCCGACGCGCAAGGCGTGATGAGCGCGGTCGATTTGCTCACGAAGATCGGCGATGGCGAATATCCCGATTTCACGGGCAAAAACGTGGTGGTCATCGG
>CAKUEV010000062.1 GCA_934646845.1 uncultured Slackia sp. | reverse complement strand
CATCGAAGCCGATGTGATCCTCGTTGCGGTGGGCCAGGGCATCGAGTCGCAGCCGTTCGAAGACGCGGGTATGCTCGCCGAATGGGGCGAATTCAAGGCAAACGAATTCCTCGAAGCCCAAGGCGAAAACGGCACGCTCGCCGGCGTGTTCGTCGGCGGCGACTGCCAAACCGGCCCCGCGACTGCCATTAAGGCGATTGGCGCTGGCAAGGTCGCCGCGCGCAACATCGACGAGTACTTGGGCTACCACCACACGCTCGATTGCGGCGTTGACGTTCCCGCGCCCTCGCCCAACGACCGCGCACCCAAGGGCCGCGTGGAAATTTCCGAACGTCCCGCGCGTGAACGCAAGCACGATTTTGCCTATGTCGAAATGCCCATGAGCCGCGAAGAAGCGGTTCAGGAATGCGGGCGTTGTCTGCGTTGCGACCACTTCGGTTGCGGCGCCCTGGAAGGAGGTCGAATCCAATATGCCTAACGTGAATCTCACGATCGACGGCGTTTCCGTCGAGGTGCCGCAGGGCTCAACTATTTTGGATGCGGCCCGCGCGGCGAGCATCCACATTCCCACGCTGTGCTTTTTGAAGAACGTGAGCGACATCGCCTCGTGCCGCATGTGCGTGGTCGAAATCGAAGGCGTGCAGGGCCTGATGCCCGCGTGTTCTACGCTGGCGGAGGAAGGCATGCAGGTCACGGCGACGTCCGATGCGCTCGATGCCACGCGTCGCCTTACGCTCGACCTCATTTTGTCGAGCCACGGCTTGAATTCGACGAACTTCTGCTTCAGCTGTAAGAAGAACGGCGCATGCGAGCTGCAAGATCTCGGTCGCGAGTTCGGTATGGAAGAGCTCACCTTCGAGGCGCCCGCCAAAAACGCCCCCGTGCTCGACAGCAATCCGTTCCTCTCGTTCAACCCGAACTTGTGCATCGCGTGCCAGCGATGCGTCGGCGCATGCAACACGGCGGCGGGCAATCATACGCTGCGCACCGGCAAGCGCGGCGTTCGCACCACCATCCAGGCGCCGTTCGGCCCCAATTGGAAAGCGACCCAGTGCGAGAGCTGCGGAAACTGCGCCCAGGCGTGCCCCACGGGCGCACTCACGGAAAAGCGCCGCGGCAATTATCGCGAATGGGAAGTCTCGCGCGTGCGCACTACGTGCCCGCATTGCGGCGTTGGCTGCCAGCTCGATCTTATTGTGAAGGGCGATGAAATCGTCGACGCGCAGGCCGTGAACGGCCCCTCGAATGCGGGGCTTTTGTGCGTGAAGGGCCGCAGCGGAAGCTTCGACTTCGTGAATTCGCCTGATCGCATTACCTCGCCGCTCGTGAAGAATCGCGAGACGGGCGAATTCGAACCCGTGAGCTGGGATGACGCGCTCGCTCTTGTTGCCGAACGCTTTGGCGCGATCAAGGCCGAGCATGGCGGTGAGTCCATCGCCGCGTTCGCGTGCTCGCGTTCCACCAATGAAGACATTTACATGCTCCAGAAGATGGCGAGGTGCGCATTCGATACCCCGAATATCGACAACTGCGCGCGTGTTTGACACGCTCCCACGGTCGCCGGTCTGGCGACAACGCTTGGCTCTGGAGCCATGACTAATTCCATCGAAGACGTGTGCGAGCAAGCGCAGGTCATTTTGCTCGTGGGCAGCAACCCCGAAGAGGCGCATCCCGTTATGGGCATGCGCATTCGTCAGGCGGTTGAGCGCGGCGCAAAGCTCATCGTCGTCGACCCGCGCGATATCGGGCTTGCGAGCAAGGCCGATATCCATCTGAAGCTGCGCCCTGGCACCAACGTGGCGTTCGCCAATGGCATGGCCCATGCCATTATTGCCCAGGGGCTCGCCGATAAGGAATTCGTCGAAAATCGCACCGAAGGCTTCGAGGAATTCGCGGCCATGGTGGCCGACTATACGCCCGAAAAGGTGGCGGAGATTTGCGGTATCGATGCGGACGACCTCGTGCAGGCTGCAGCGATGTATGCGAAGGCCGATCGCGCGCCCATCATTTATTGCCTGGGTGTGGCGGAACATTCCACGGGCACCGAAGGCGTCATGTCCATGTCCAACATGGCCATGGTCTGCGGCAAATTCGGCAAACCCGGTTGCGGCGTCAACCCTCTGCGCGGCCAGAACAACGTTCAGGGCGCGTGCGACATGGGCGCCGGACCAGCCGATTTCACGGGCTATCAGAAGGTTGCTAATCCCGATGCGCTTGCTAAGTTCGAGGCGGCGTGGGGCGTGAAAATGAATCGCACGCCGGGGCTCATGGCAACGGAGTGTTTCCCCGCGATGATCGATGGCCGTATCAAGGCTCTGTTCCTCTTCGGCGAAGACCCCGTTCGCACCGACCCCGATACGCATCACGTGATTCATGCGCTTGAATCGCTCGATTTCTTGGTTGTCGAAGAGCTGTTCATGACCGAAACCGCGAAGTATGCCGACGTTATTTTGCCTGGTCGCAGCTATGCGGAAAAGGAAGGCACCTTCACCAATACCGAGCGCCGCGTGCAGCGCGTGCGCAAGGCCGTGAAGGGCCCCGACGGCCCGCGCCTCGACACTGAGGTATTTGCCGAAATCATGCGTCGCATGGGCTATGACCAGCCCTCGCTTTCTGCCTCGCAGATCATGGAGGAAATCGCGAGCCTCACGCCGTCGTACGCGGGCATAAGCCACGCGCGACTCGATGGCGCGCAGGTGGCGGGTCGCGGCATTCAGTGGCCGTGTCCGTCGGCGGGCCACCCCGGCACGCCCATCATGCACGTGGAGCAGTTCTCGCGCGGCAAGGGCGGCTACTCGCTTGCCCAATATCGTCCGTCGGCGGAACTCCCCGATGCGGAATACCCGCTCATGCTCATGACCGGCCGCGTGCTCGCGCAGTACAACGCCTGCGCCATGACGGGTCGCACCGAGGGCCTCAATGAAATCGCGGGAGAATCGTTCATTGAGCTGAACTCGGTCGATGCTGAACAGCTCGGCGTAGTCAATGGCGATCGCGTGCGCGTGTCGAGCCGTCGTGGCGAAATCGAAACCACGGCGCGCGTGTCGAGCAAGACAAACCCCGGCCAAACATGGATGCCGTTCCATTTCCAAGACGGCAATTCCAACTGGCTCACGAATGCGGCGCTTGACCCCACCGCGAAGGTGCCCGAATACAAAGTCTGCGCCGTGAAGATCGAGGCGATTTAGCGAGCGCGTACTTTTCGCCTCGCGATATGCAGCCGCGCATTCGACGCATAGCCGCGCTTTGAAGCTTGGTCCTTTCTGGGCTGGCCGGAGCGCGGCTTCTTATTGCAGCATGCTTTTTGCTGCGCCCAATTCCGACTCGCGCCAGCTTGCTTTGCCGCAGGCTGTGCTTTGCTCCGATATTCCTGCTTATCGCGCGCTTTTAATGAGGGCGTTACTTTCGAATCGACTTTATTCGGCTATAGTAGGGGGGTTACTAAAAACCGTTTAAGAAGAAACGCAGAACCTATGGATTTCAACGCAATATTCGCTGTTGCGGTGTTCCTTATCGTCATCGCGCTCGTGATGTCGGAAAAGGTGCATCGTTCGCTCGTCGCCATTGGTGGCGCAGCCGTGCTGCTTCTTGCGCACGTTATGACGCTCGACCAAGCTGTGGCGCATGTTGACTTCAACACCATTGGCGTGTTGTTCGGCATGATGCTGTTCGTGGCCGTCGTGAAGCAATCGGGCATGTTCGGCTACCTGGCCATCAAAACCGCCCATATCGCCAAGGGTGACCCGTGGCACATCATGGTTATGTATGTGCTGCTCACGGCCGTGCTTTCGGCATTCCTCGACAACGTCACCACGGTGCTGCTCATCGGCCCCATGACGCTTACCATTTGCAAGCTGCTCAAGGTGAACCCGATTCCGTTCTTCATGGTTGAAATCATGGCGTCGAACATCGGCGGCACGGCGACCCTCATCGGCGATCCGCCGAACATCATGATCGGCTCTGCCGCTGGCTACACGTTCCTCGACTTCATTATCGTCGACGCGCCTATCGTGTGCGTGATTTTGGCTGTCGTGCTCGTAGTGTTCTACTTCCTGTATGGCCGCGGCCTGCATGTTCCCGACGAAGACCGCAACCGCGTGCTCGAGCTCGATCCCAAAGAGCAGATCGAAGACATGCGCCTGCTGAAGATTTCGGTCGTCATGCTCGTGTGCGTGGTTATCGGCTTCATGTGCCATGGCGCGCTTGGCATCGAGTCGTCGGTTGTCGCCCTTACCGCCGCCGCCGTCATCATGCTTATTTCCCGCGTCGATGTGCCGCAGGCCCTGTTGCACGTTGAATGGACCACGCTCACGTTCTTCTGCGGTCTGTTCATTATCGTTGGCGGCATGGTTGAGACCGGTACCATCGATATGCTCGCGAACGCGCTTATGGACTTCACCGGCGACGACGTGCTGTTCACCATGATCATCCTGCTCGTGGCGTCGGCCGTGATCTCCTCGGTACTCGACAACATTCCGTTCGTGGCAACCATGATTCCTATCCTGCTTGCCATGGAAGGCGCTGGCATGGACGTTACGCCGCTGTGGTGGGCAACGTCGCTTGGCGCGTGCCTCGGCGGCAACGGCACGCTCATCGGCGCGTCGTGCAACGTCGTTATTTCCGACATCGCGGCAAAGAATGGCAACCCCATCAGCTTCGTGAAGTACATGAAGGTGGGCTTCCCGCTCATGCTGCTCACGGTGCTCATCGCGGGTATCTACCTTTACATCGTGTTCCAGCCGGTATAAGGGCTGCGCTGCGCAACGAACGGCGCAAACTCGCTTGTCTGCTGCAAGAGGCTCGCATATGCGAGCCTCTTTTTTCGTGCGGGTCGTGCTTATGGGAACATGCGAACGTATGAAAAAGAACCTGTGAAAACATTCTCAAGGAAGGCCTGCGGCAATATGCGGGTGCTAGGGTAGGAGAGTTTTTACGGAAAGGCCCTACCTTCATGTTCGATATCTTGCTTTCGGCCAGCGCATATGCGCTCATCATCGTTGTCGGCGCCGTATGCTCGCACACTGGTTTCATTAAATCGGAAACCAAGAACGTGTTTTCGCGTTTGCTCTTCAACATCACGCTGCCATGCACGGTGGTGTATTCGTTCGTGGGTTTCCAGTTTGATGCGAGTTTGCTGCTCGTTTCGGCAGTATCGTTCGCTGCGACGGTCGTTGGTTTCGGCGGCGCCATGCTGTTCACGCGCCATCGCAAGCCCGAAGATCGCATGCTTCCCACACTTATGGGTTTTGGCTATAACATCGGCTGTTTTGCTTTGCCGTTCATCTCGTCGGTCGTGGGGCCGACGGGCGTCGTGATCGCCTGCATGTTCGACCTTGGCAATACGATTCTTGTGTCGGGCGGCGCGTATGCAATTGTGCGCACATTCATTTTGAAGAAGCGAACGGGCGGCGTGATCGGCTCCCTCATTCGCACCACGCTGAAATCGCCTGCGCTCGACTGCTACCTCGTGCTTATCGCGCTGTCGCTCGTGGGAATTTCGGTTCCCGAGCAGCTCGGTACACTCATTCATCCCATGGCGCAGGCCAACAGCTTCTTGGCCATGTTCATGATTGGCCTGGTGTTCGAGTGGCGCATCGACAAGCGCCACCTTATTGAGGTGTGCAAGGTGCTCGGGTGGCGCCTTGTGGTTGCTCTGGCGTTTTGCGCGCTTGTGTACTTCGTGGTGCCCATGCCTGTCGATCTGCGCAATGTCACGATTCTGTGCCTGCTTGCGCCCATTATGTCAGTCGGCCTCGTCTACATCATCTGGGTCAACGGCGATACGCAAACGGCCGGCTTCGCCATTTCACTTTCAGTGGTGGTCGCGCTTGTGCTTATGACAGCGGCCAGCGTGCTGCTCATGTAAGGCATAGGGTGCGGAAATGAATCGGGGCTCTCAATCGGCCTTATAAATAAAACGTCGCAAAAAACGTCGCAAACTAATGTGCGAATCGCTTAAAAAACGTCGCAAAAAACGTCGCAGTAAGGGTATACTTTTGGACAGAAAACGTCGCAACATTAGAATGAACTGGGGTTATTATGCTAAAGAGAGATGCCTGGTCTGCTCTTGAATCCTGGAAAAAAGGGAGCCAGAAAAAGGCTCTTCTCATTCGAGGTGCTCGCCAAATAGGCAAGACGACGCTCGTTCGCGAATTCGCGCGACGAAATTACGATTGTTTCGCTGAGGTCAATTTCCTCGCCGAGCCCGATGCTGCGTCTTTGTTCGAGGGCTCTCTCGATGCCGATTCCCTTGTTACTGGTCTTACAGCTTATTTGCGTAAGCCTCTTATTCCAGACAAGACGCTTGTGTTGTTTGACGAGGTGCAGGAGTGTCCTGCCGCGAGAACGGCAATTAAGTTCCTTGTGGAAGATGGTCGTTTCGACTATGTCGAAACCGGTTCGCTGCTTGGCGTGAAGAATAACGTGGTGGCATCGTACCCCGTGGGGTTCGAAGAGCCGCTTCAGATGTATCCTCTTAATTTCAAGGAATTTTGTCAGGCCAACGGCGTGCAGGGTGAAACCATCGACTATCTGAGGGATTGTTTCGAACGCCGCCAGCCGGTAAACGATGCAGTGCACCGCACGATGCTTCAGCTATTGAATGTGTACCTCGTTGTTGGCGGTATGCCGGAAGTCGTTCAGCGTTATGTGGACACTCATGACATAGCGCAAGTGTTGCGGTTGCAAAACGACCTTTTGGAGCTCTATCGGCTCGATATCGCCAAATATGCCGAAGGGGGAGATAAGGCGAAAATCAGGTCGATCTTCGATACCATTCCTTCGCAGCTCGACGATAAGAACCGCCGCTTCGTGCTGGCGGATTTAGGAAAAACCGCACGTCAAGAGCGTTACCGTAGCAGTTTTTTGTGGCTGGCAGATGCCAGCGTGGCGCTGCCGTGCTATAACGTCACGGCGCCTGTGGCGCCGCTTGAGGGCAACAGTAAGCATAGCCTCATGAAGCTTTTCATGGGAGACGTCGGTCTTTTATGCGCGGCGTCCATGGGCAATGTTCAGCTTGATTTGCTTCAAGGCAATATCGATGTGAATATGGGCTCGATTGTCGAAAACGCTGTCGCGCAGGAACTACGAGCCCATGGATTTGCAATCTATTATTTCAATTCCTCGCGAACGGGTGAGGTTGATTTCGTCGTGCAAGATGGAAAAGCGGTTATTCCCATAGAGGTAAAATCCGGCAACGATTGGACGGCCCATAAGGCCTTGAATAACGTGATGGACGTGAAGGAGTGGGGCATCGAAAAGGCTTTCGTGCTATGTAAGGGCAATATCGCCCGTTCGGGCAACATTACGTATGTTCCGCTTTATATGACGATGTTTTTTGAGCCGACGCCTCTTCCGGAAACGCTGACCTATGAAGTTGATCTGTCTGCCTTGCAAATGGGATAGTTGGGGAAACGGTTAAGGAAGCGGTTGGGGAGGCAGCCAAGGAAGCGCTCTACGCTTGGCTCGTGGCCTTCTTCAGATACTCGTCGGCCTCTTCGACGGAAAGCCCCAGCGCGGCGGCGTATTCTTCCTGTACCTGCTTTCGTGCAGCGTCGAGAAGGCGAATGTAGAGCGCCGAGGGCTTGTGTCCCGTTGCCTCTTGCTCGGCAATGCGATGCTCCATGGTGCGAGCCACGCGCATGCTTGTAATGCAGTCGTGCTGGGCAAGCTCTTCGCGGAAGTGCTGGTCGGTGGTATGCATGTTTTTGTCGACGTACGTTTCCGGTTCGATTTCGGAAAGCTGCTGAGCAAGGTTGATGGCATCGGCGCGATCGATGACGGGTCGAATAAGCTCTTCAACCTTGTCGGCGGGAACGAATGCCTGCCCGCCTCGCGCACTCTGCGATTTCAGCACGAAATAGACGCGCGGCGGCACATCGCTGTTCTTCGAATTCATCGACTCCAATACGTAGTCGGTCTGCTCAATGGTGCACACGCCAAAGCTCTTATAGATAACCTTATCGCCGCATTTGAACATACTTCACCTCAAGAAGCTTGAAATATAGGTTTGAACTGGGAAAACTAACTCCTATCATACTCTCTTTGCGAAGGATGTGGCAAATAATCTCCACGTATCGTCACAATTGATGAATGCGTTGCCGCAGGTCAGTGAGGTGCAACGACGGCAAACGGTAGGGCAGGGCACAACGAAGCCGGACATTCAGGGGGTGAGGCGCGCGGCGGTTTCGGGAAAGAAAAAGGCCAGCTCGCGCGTGTGAACTGGCCTTTTGTCGTAATCTGTTGGCGGAATGCGCCAGCGAAACTGCAAGTGCGCGCTATGCGGCAAAAGCAGCAGCAAAGCTCTGTGGCTTCCCCGGGCGCGCCCGCAGCACATCCCGTTAAATAGCGGCGCAGATGAGGTCGCCCATCTCGGTGCAGGTGAGCTTCTTCTCGCCGGCTTTGGCGATGTCGCCCGTGCGATGGCCCGCTTCAAGCACGCTTGCCACGGCGTTTTCGATGGCGTCGGCTTCCTCGGCCAAATCGAAGCTGTAGCGAAGCATCATTGCGGCAGACAGAATGGTTGCGATGGGATTCGCAATGTTCTGGCCGGCAATGTCGGGTGCGCTGCCATGAATCGGCTCATACATGCCAAGCTTCGTGTCGGAGAGCGAGGCGGAAGGCAGCATGCCTACGGAGCCGGTGATGCAGGAAGCCTCGTCGGACAAAATGTCGCCGAACAGGTTGCCGGTCAAAATGACGTCAAACTGGCTGGGGTTGAGCACCAGCTGCATGGCGCCGTTGTCAACGTAGAGGTAATCGGTTTCGACATCGGGGTACTCGGCGGCGATGCGCTGCACGGTTTCGCGCCACACACGGCTCGTCTCAAGAACGTTCGCCTTGTCGATGCTCGTCACCTTGCCGCGACGCTTGCGCGCCATATCGAAGGCGACGCGCGCGATGCGCTCGACTTCGAGCGTGGAGTAGTTCATGTCGTCGTGGCCCGCGCCAGCTTCGTCGCGCCACTTCTTACCGAAGTACACATCGCCCACGAGCTCGCGGCATACAACCAGATCAAGGCCATCGCCCAGTCGCTCGGGCTTCAGCGGGCATGCGTCGGCCAGAGGGGCCCACAGCTTGGCGGGGCGCAGGTTCGCGAACAGATTCAGCTCTTTGCGAATGCCCAGAAGGCCACGCTCGGGACGATTGGTGGAAGGCTCAATGTGGTCCCATTTCGGGCCGCCAACAGCGCCCAGCAGCACCGAATCGGACGCCTTGCATGCGTCGATGGTTTCCTGCGGCAGGGGCACGCCGAACTCGTCGATGGCAGCACCGCCAATAAGACGCTCGTCGTAGTTGAAGGTGTGGCCGAACTTCTCGCCAGCCTTGTCGAGCGCCTTCAGCGCCTCATCGACGATCTCGGGGCCAATTCCGTCGCCCTTCAAAACGCAAATGTTGAAATCCATAATTCTCCAATCACCAGGTCAAGCGCCTCCCTCAACAAAGGCAAGCGTCCAATCAAAAAAAACCGTGCGTCCAAATTTCAGCCGATAACTCGTAAAGCGAGTAGGAAAAAGTATGTGCATGCGAGTAGGGGTGAGGCGTTTCGTGCGAGTTCCGCAC
>CAKUEV010000061.1 GCA_934646845.1 uncultured Slackia sp. | reverse complement strand
TCGATACGTGGGCGGGCACGCTCGTTATGGTGACGCACGATCGCTATTTGATGGAACGCGTGACCGACGACCAGTTCGCGTTGATCGACGGCCACTTGCGCCATTGCCCGCGCGGCGTAGACGAATACCTCGAGCTTCTCGACGAGCGCGATGCTGTGCGCTCGGGCGGTCGTTCGTTTGCCGAAATTGCTGGCCAGGTTAGCAAAGAAGGGTCCGCGACTGCGGCAGGCGCCGATGAGGCCCCGAAATATTCGAACCAGGAGCTTCGCGAGATGAAGAAGCGCCTGGCGAGCATCAACCGCAAAATGGGCACGGCGGGCGATAAGGTGAAGGCGAAAGAAGCCGAGATGGCCGCCGCCGACCCGACCGATTTTGTGCGCTTGGGCGAGCTGCAGGCCGAACTCAACGATTTGAAGGCCAAAAAAGAAGCCATGGAAGACGAATGGCTTGAACTCGCCGAAGCGTTGGGCGTGGAATAAACGAAAAAACGATGGGGTCTCTGCCGTGTTGGCCGATGTGACATTTCCGCAAAATGGGCTTTCGGGACGGGCCGGTTTCACGTCTTACGGGGCTGGTCTGGAAAGAGATTTCATTTCAGACCAGCCTCTTTCTTAGAACATCGCGTCGATGGGGCCGCTGATCTCGACCTTCTCTTGGCCACGGCACAGCTCGGTGATTTTGTCGAGCAAGGGCTGCTGGGTTCCGTCGAGCATGCGCAGCTTGAGCGTGACCGCTTCGGCATATTGCGTGTCGAGCACCTTCGCGCCGCAGTCGGAAGCAATGCGGGACATCTGGTCGTAGAGCGGGTATTCGATGCGCACGGAAATGTCGACGCAGCTCGACACCACGACTTTCGTCGCGGCCTCGATACCCGCCTGCGTGGCACCCGTATAAGCGCGCACAAGCCCGCCCGTGCCTAGGAGCACGCCGCCGAAATAGCGCGTGACCACGCAAATCACATCGGTGAGCCCCGTATGCTGCAGTGCTTCAAGCGTTGGCATGCCGGCGGTTTTCTGCGGCTCGCCGTCGTCGGAGTAGCGCACGCGGCCAGCTGCGCCCGCGCCACCTTCGCGCAGCACGTAGGCGTATACGTTGTGGCGCGCCATGCGATTGGCGGCGCGAATTTCCTCCAGGAACGCGAGCGCTTCTTCTTCGGTCTCGACATGCGCGAGACTTGCGATGAAGCGGCTCTTCTTTTCTTCGATTTCTGCGACGGCGCGTCCGTCAATGGTAGTGTAAGAATTCATGTCTGCAACTATACCATGGTGGAGCGGGCGTCGCCGTTCGAGCCAGGGAAAGTCGTGGTACCATAGCAAAGTTCGAGATGGGGCTGCGATGCTTCGGCGCGCAACCCAGCGATAAATCGTTTTCATGAATCGTGAATAGAAAGGGCCCATTATGGCCAACGAAGGAAGCTACGAAGCGGCATCGAAGCGCAGTGACGAAATTGCCGCCGACCTCGAGGTTCACCCCGAGAAATACACCATGCTCACGGGCGATCGCCCCACGGGCCGTCTGCATTTGGGCCACTATTTCGGCACGCTGAAAGGCCGCGTCGAGCTGCAGGAAAAAGGCTGCCGCACCAACGTGCTCATTGCCGACTACCAGGTTATTACCGACCGCGATACCACTGAGCATATTCAGGACAACGTGTACAACATGGTCATGGATTACCTGGCGTGCGGCCTCGATCCGAACAAGACCATGATTTACTGCCACTCCGCAGTGCCGGCGTGCAACCAGCTCATGCTGCCCTTCCTTTCGCTCGTGAGCGAGGCCGAGCTGCAGCGCAACCCCACGGTGAAGGCCGAGATGGAGGCATCGGGCCACGAGCTCACGGGCCTTCTGCTCACCTATCCCGTCCATCAGGCATGCGACATTCTGTTCTGCAAGGGCAACGTGGTGCCAGTCGGCCGCGACCAGCTGCCCCACATTGAGCTCACGCGCACCATCGCCCGCCGCTTCAACAACCGCTACGGCAAGGTGTTCCCCGAGGTCGACGCGCTGCTCTCTGACGTGCCGCTGCTTCCGGGCCTCGACGGTCGCAAGATGTCGAAGAGCTATGGCAACGCCATTTCCATTTCCATGACGGCCGAAGAAACTGCCAAGCGCATCAAGAAGAGCCAGACCGACTCCGAGCGCATGATCACGTTCGATCCCGAGAATCGTCCTGGCGTGTCGGGCCTGCTTTCTACGGCTGCCATTTGCACGGGTCGCGATGCCGCGGAAATCGCCGAGGAGATCGGCATGGGCGGTTCGGGCCAGCTGAAGAAATACACGACCGAGGCCGTGAACAATTACTTCGAGCCCATTCGCGAACGCCGTCACCAGTTCGAGGCCGACCTCGATTACGTGAAAGACGTGCTGCATGAGGGCAATCGCCGTGCGAACGAAGTCGCCGAGAAAACGCTCGGCGAAGTGCAAGAAGCCATGGGCATGGTGTACTAGGCTAAGCAACAAGCGATTTGCCGTGGCCTTGCGCCAAGGGGCCACGATGCAAGAAAGGAGCCGAAGGGCTCCTTTCTTTTTGGGTTGCGGACCTTTTCTGCACGCCGCACGTTAATGAACACCTCGCTGTCGGACGTGGGTGCGTTTTGGCCTTGCGCCGATTCGTTGCTCGGCGTCTGTCATTCCTTGCGGTCGCCGCGGGTGTTACTGCCGGCTGATCGCCTTATGCGCCTATTGTGCGGCCGCAAAGGCAGCGAGCAAGCCTTTGCTTTACAGCGTATCGGTGTCGAGCCAAATGGTGAATGGGCCATCGTTGACGAGCTCGACTTGCATCATCGCGCCGAACGATCCCGTTTCCACGTGGCCCAAATCGCGCGCGACGAGGCTTGCGAAATATTCGTAAAGGCGATTCGCCTCGTCGGGCGCGCCTGCGTCGGTAAACGACGGGCGGTTGCCGCGCTTGCAGTTCGCGTAGAGCGTGAATTGGCTCACTACGAGCACTTCGCCGCGCACGTCTGCGAGGCTCAGGTTGGTCTTGCCATTCTCGTCTTCGAAAATGCGCATTTTCGAGATCTTGCTCCACAGCTTGTCGGCCTGCGCCTCGGTGTCTTCGTGCCCGACGCCGAGCAGAATCAAGAATCCGTCGTTGATGGCGCCAATCGTTTCGCCTTCGACCGTCACGCTTGCGTGCGTGACGCGCTGCACCAAAGCCCTCATGTCATGCTCCTATCGCGGAAAGCTCGCCGCGCGCCCGCGCGGCGGCGATGGTTCGTATATGGTGGTGCAATAATACGGCATCGCGCCGGTGCATGCGGCCTTATGGGTGCGCGGGCACGGCAATGGCAGAACTGTCGACCCCTGCAGCGCGAAACCGGGTTTCGCGTTATATGACGTTGCCTGGCTGTGTCTATGGTGCTCGGCGGTCGCGTAGTGCGGACGCGCGCTCTTGTTGGCTGCTTTCGGCCGCACGCATGAGCAGAGCATGCGGCCCTTCAGCGGTGAGGCGCCGTTCAATTGGATGAGAAGAAACACGATAAGGAAGAATTCGTAGTGGCGTTAACGACGATTTTGCTCGACAACGATGGCACGCTTGTCGATACCTACACCATGATTCTCGAAAGCTTCAAGCATGCCACGCAAGAAGTGCTGGGAAGGCAGTTTTCCGAAGCGGAATATATGGCGAAGGTTGGCCAGCCGCTCGCGACGCAGATGCTCGACTTCGCGCGCACCAGCGAAGAGCAGCAGCGCTTGCTGAAGGCGTATCGATCCCATAACGAAGCAACGCACGACCAGCTCATAAGGGCGTTCCCGGGAATTGTCGACGAATTGGCGGCTCTTCGCGCGGAGGGCTTCGAGATGGGCGTGGTGACCTCGAAAATGCATGCACTCGCATGGCGCGGGCTTCAGGTGGTTGGGGCGGCCCCCTATCTCGGGTGTCTCATCGGCGCCGACGATTGCGCGAAACACAAGCCCGATCCGGCGCCGATTCTGCTGGGCTGTGAGCGCATGGGCGCGCAGCCCGAGGAATGCGTCTATGTGGGCGATTCTCCGTTTGACATTGCGGCGGGCAATGCTGCTGGCTGCAAGACCATCGCGGTTACATGGGGCATGTTTCCCGAGGAAGAACTCGCGGTCGAGAACCCGACGGCGATCATTCACGAGGTAGCTGAATTGGCGGCGGCGATTCGGGCGCTCTCGAATTAAGCGAAATTTTCTTGAACATACGCCTTGCTTTGTTATAATAGCCAAGCTGAACGGTCGACGGGACGTGGCGCAGTTTGGTAGCGCGCCTGCTTTGGGAGCAGGATGTCGCAGGTTCGAATCCTGTCGTCCCGACCATACGCGGGTGTGGTTCAATGGTAGAACTGAAGCCTTCCAAGCTTCTAACGCGGGTTCGATTCCCGTCACCCGCTCCATTAAAACGCCAGGTCAGAGCCTTGTACGCTCTGACCTTTTTTGTTTGTGTACCAAAACGTGTACCAAGTGGGGACCAAATTGGGACCAAACTTGGAAACTTTTCGATCGCCTCGCGGGCACGCCAGCATGGGTTCTGCGAAACGCAGCTTTCGGCTGCGTCCCTTTTCCGCCTAGTCGATCGGCCTCAAATCGGCAAAGCCCACGTTGCGCTCTTCGGCGCGGCGTCGGCGCAAGCCGTCGATAACGACCGATCCCACATCGCCGATGGCTTCCTGGTCGGACGGCGTAAGCTTGCTCCAAAGAAGGGCCTCGGCAAGCTCGTTCGATTTTTCGCTGATGATGCGTTCCTGGAATTCCCCGTCTTCGGTGGGCACGACGAAGACGGCCTTGCGATCGCGGTCGCTTCCCATGCGCTTCACCCAGCCGCGTTGTGCGAGGCGGTCGACCGCGCGGGTCACATTCGCCGTGGGCATTTCGAGCGACTCGCCGATATCGTTGACGCGCAAGGGTCGCGTTGCCTCGCCAAGGCGCATCATCACCAGGCAGTCGGAAAACGGCGCCCCGCATGTCTCTTTCAAGCCGCGTTCAATAGCCAAGCGCACCAGTTCAATGGAAACGAGCGTGCGCGACGCGGGGTATTTCTCGGCGAAATCGGGGGAGAGCGGCGGATCGATGTCGGCACCGGCGGCGATGGACGCTTCCAGGATCTTGCGCCAGGCGGCATTGTCGGTCGGGAACAGGTCGTAGAGCTCCTTGACGATTGCCGCATTCACGTGCGCTACGTGTTCGCCGCCAGCGGAGGTGGCGCGGGCGCGGCGAAAACGTTTATCGGTTGCGCCGTTTGCGCGCAGGGCAAGCCCGCGTTCTTCAAGCGTGTTGATGGCCTGGGTAACGACATTGGGCTTCAAATCGAGCAGCGCGCTCACGTCTTTCTGCGGCAAGCCAGCAGTTCCCGCCGTGAGCAGTTTCACGAGCACGCGATACTGCGTGATATTGAGTTCGCTTGCCTTCTTCAGTGCGGCATCGAGCGCCTCATGGGTGAGCTTGAACGCCACAAAGAACGTCGAATCGAATTTCGGGCGAAGCATGGATCCTTCTTTCGATGCATTAGTTCGTGAGTGCAACTGATTATTTCATAGATGAACTATACCGCACGAAGGCACTTCGATGAACATTGGTTGGCAACAAGAAGTTAACATCGCGCCGCATTGAACGAAGCTGGCGCCAAGGCGCCTGGGCCCGTTTTGACGCGGCCCCAATATCTTGTGCATGTAGGGAAGAAATGCGTCAATCGTCCTCTACGGCAAAGGCGCGAAACCGGCTATCGCTCGACCTTCCGCCCTCGCGCCGCTTCAGGCGTGGGGCCTCGCCTTCGCATGCCGCGCCCGCTCTTTTTCGGCTGTATGTGACCCCACCTGCGGCTTTGCTTTGCCCCGACTTTTACTCGCGTCTCCCACGCACGTTGCGCTCCCGATTTCAAGGCCAATCGCCGAATTCGAGCATGTTTTTTCATTTGCGAGCGGTTTCATTCGAGCCGACCTGCACAAACACGATACTGTGCAGAGTTCAAATAACAATCACAAGATATTGTGGTCTGTTTGAGTTATCATAGAGGCACCGAAACCTGGGTTTTCGCAAGGGAAAACCCAGGCGATGTTGTCTTTAGGGCGGGACGAAGGTCCCGATAGCGTGCGTATATGGGGTGTCCAAACGCGCGATTTGACGAAGTGGCACATGGCGATACATTGATTGGGGAATGCGATGAAAATCATCAAGCGCAGCGGTTCGGAAGTAACGTTCGACATCCAGAAAATCGTGAATGCGATCACCGCAGCCAACAACGATGCCGCTCCTCACGAGCGCCTCACGGAAGACCAAATCGCTCTCGCCGCCCACAGCGTTGAATGGCTGTGTGGTCGTGCCGGCCATACCGTGTCGGTTGAGGAAATCCAAGACATGGTCGAGAACCAAATCATGGCGCTTGGCCGTTTCGAGGTGGCGCGTAAATACATCATCTATCGCTACATCCAAACGCTCAAGCGCACGTCGAACACCACCGACGACAAAATCCTGTCGCTCATCGAGTGCAACAACGAAGAAGTGAAGCAGGAGAATTCCAACAAGAACCCTACGGTGAATTCCGTCCAGCGCGACTACATGGCCGGCGAGGTTTCCAAGGACATCACCATGCGCCTGCTGCTGCCTGCTGAAGTCGTGGCCGCCCATAACGAAGGCATCATCCACTTCCACGATTCCGACTACTTCGCGCAGCACATGCACAATTGCGACCTCGTGAACCTGGAAGACATGCTGCAGAACGGCACCGTCATTTCTGGCACGCTTATCGAGCGTCCGCATAGCTTCTCTACGGCATGCAACATTGCCACCCAGATCATCGCCCAGGTTGCGAGCTGCCAGTATGGCGGCCAGTCCATCTCGCTCACGCATCTTGCGCCGTTCGTCGAGGTGAGCCGCCAGAAGATTCGTCGCCAGGTGCTCGATGAAATCAACACGCTGGGCCTTGAGACCACGTCCGAAAAAATCAACGAAGTGGTCGAGGCTCGCCTGCGCGACGAGATTCGCCGCGGCGTGCAAACGATCCAGTACCAGGTCGTCACGCTCATGACCACCAACGGCCAGGCGCCGTTCGTCACGGTGTTCATGTACCTCAACGAGGCGCGCACTCCCGAAGAAAAGCGCGACTTGGCCATGATCATCGAGGAAGTGCTCCGCCAGCGCTACGAGGGCGTGAAGAACGAGGCGGGCGTCTGGATCACCCCGGCGTTCCCGAAGCTCATCTACGTGCTCGAAGAAGACAACATCACCGAGGATGCTCCGTATTTCTACCTCACGCAGTTGGCCGCGAAGTGCACCGCCAAGCGCATGGTGCCCGACTACATTTCCGAGAAGAAGATGCGCGAGCTGAAGCTTTCCAAGGGCGAGACCGAGGGCAACGGCGATTGCTACACCTGCATGGGTTGCCGCAGCTTCCTTACGCCCGACCGTTCCGGCAACGGCTACGACAACGTGGCCAATGCGGGCAACTACGAGCCGGGCAAGCCGAAGTACTACGGCCGCTTCAACCAGGGCGTCGTCACCATCAACTTGGTCGATGTCGCGTGCTCCTCGCAGGGCGACGAGGAGAAGTTCTGGGAAATCTTCGACGAGCGTCTGGAGCTGTGCCACGAGGCCCTCATGTGCCGCCACAACCGCTTGAAGGGCACCCTTTCCGATGCGGCGCCCATTCTGTGGCAGTACGGCGCATTGGCGCGCCTGCCCAAGGGCGAGCCCATCGACAAGCTGCTCTACGGCGGTTATTCCACCATTTCGCTGGGGTATGCGGGCCTGTATGAGTGCGTGAAATACATGACCGGCCACAGCCACACCGAGGCGGAAGGCACGCCCTTCGCGCTCGAGGTCATGCAGCACATGAATGACAAGTGCGCCGAATGGAAAGAAGCAAGCAATATCGACTTCTCGCTGTACGGCACGCCGCTTGAGTCCACGACGTACAAGTTCGCGAAATGCCTGCAGCGCCGTTTCGGCATTATCGAGGGCATCACCGACAAGGGCTACATCACGAACAGCTACCACGTGCATGTGTCTGAGGAAATCGACGCGTTCGACAAGCTGAAGTTCGAGAGCCAGTTCCAGCGCTTGAGCCCTGGCGGAGCTATCAGCTACGTTGAGGTGCCCAACATGCAGGACAACCTGAAGGCCGTCATTCGCGTGATGCAGTACATCTACGATAACATCATGTATGCCGAGCTGAATACCAAGAGCGATTACTGCCAGGTGTGCGGCTTTGATGGCGAAATCAAGATCGTTGAAGACGATGGCAAGCTCGTGTGGGAATGCCCGCATTGCGGCAACCGTGACCAGGAAAAGCTCAATGTCGCGCGTCGCACCTGCGGCTATATTGGAACCCAGTTCTGGAACCAGGGCCGCACGGAAGAAATTCGCGATCGCGTGCTTCATCTGTAGCGAATCGCCGCCCGAATAAACGAAGGGTCAGCCTGAGGGCTGGCCCTTCTTGCGTATTGTGGGGAATAGAGAGGTGGAGGCGAGGGCCGGCCGACCTCATAGGGTTTCGGCCCTCGCTGCGGAACGTGGCATTTATGCCGGGTTTTCGTGAATCATGATGTGCTTTACTTCTTCGAAGTTTGCCTCGACCGCGTCGTGCGCGGCCTCGGCGATTTCGTGGGCTTCGGCAAGCTTGAGCTGTCCATCCACGGCGATTTCGGCATCGACATAGACGCGGTTGCCGAACTTGCGCGTGCGCAGCGCATCGATGCGCACCACGCCCGGGACCCCTTCAATGCAGCCTCCGATTCTGCGCTCGAATTCGCGATTGCACGGCGTGTCGGTCATATTGTTCAGGGCGTCTTTCATCACGTCGTAGGCGACCTTCAGAATGATGATGCAAATTGCGAGGCTGGCAAGAGCGTCGCCCGCGGCAAAGCCCAGCATGCTTGCGCCGATGCCCAAAAGCGCACCGACCGACGAAATGGCGTCGGAACGGTGGTGCCACGCGTCGGCCATGAAGGCGCTCGAATTCAGCACGCGTGCCCAATGGCGCGTATACCAGAACATGCCTTCCTTAACCGCGATAGACAAGACGGCTGCCGCGAGCGCGACAATCGTCGGCGCGCTGGCGGAGGCGTATGATCGGGTGGCAATGGTTTCAATGCTCGAATATCCAATGGCGAGTCCTGTGCCAGCCAAAATAAGGCCCAGCATGAGCGACGCCACGCATTCGAAGCGCTCGTGGCCATAGGGATGAGTCGCGTCGGCATCGCGCTCGGCCAGGCGCACGCCGATGAACGCGATTGCGGTGGCGAACACGTCGGAAAGCGAATGGATGGCGTCGCTGATCATGGCCGTGGAATTGCCCATGATGCCTGCGATGAGCTTGATTGCCGAAAGCGCCACGTTTCCGCCTACGCCAACTGCGGCGACCTGCTTGGTGATGGCTGCCTTGTCGATGCCCGGTTGCCGCGACGAATCGGATTGTGTTGCTTGCGTCATGATGAACCTCCTGGTTGCGAACGTGTCGTTGCTCTTCGGGGTTCGTTTTCAATTGGAAGAAAGGAAAACGCGCCTGCGGGTCAGCTACTGTCCCGCAGGCGCGCGTGCGTCTGCTGCCAAATACGGCCCGGCTCCATGGCGATGCGCCACGGCCTGATCAGTTTGCGCTGTTGAGCTCGCCCTGTCGCCGTGCGATGGGCAATGC
>CAKUEV010000060.1 GCA_934646845.1 uncultured Slackia sp. | reverse complement strand
ACCCCCGCCTGCACGCTGTGCACGGGACCAGATGACGTTTCGTTGGAATACACGCTCGACATAACCGCAGAAGCAATAAGCAGCACCGCGAGCAGAGCCGCACCCCCGATTGACTTCGAGGAGTCATTGAGCATTTGTTGTTTTCGGGCCATAGAAGTGTATAAACTCGCTTCCTTGTATAAAACGATGCGCCGAGCCTGTTGCAGCCCGGCGCAAAGTGAATCCTATTTCTTGCGCCGCCGTGCGCGGACGCGAATTATTTCGAGCGCATCAGCGTTTGTTTGAGCGCCGTGGGAGTCTCAAGAACCTTCAAGCAACCCATGGCGACATTGGTAAGCGCCGTTTCGCTCGTCCAAACGGGAATCTCGAGACGAGACGTGAGGTAGCGATCGAGGCCAGAAAGCAAGCCGCCGCCGCCCGTGAGCAAAATGCCATTCGAAATGATATCGCTCGCAAGGTCGGGATTGGTCTTCTTGAACGTTTCTTTAATATGCACAACCATTTCTTCAATGGGAGGCTGAAGCGCCGCGCGAACGTCTTCCGACTGAATGGTAACCTCGCGAGGCTGTTCGGTAACAACGTCCTGGCCAGAAATGATCATGTCTTTCTCGCGACCGTCTTCGAAGGGAAGAATAGAGCCGATTTTGATCTTGATGATTTCAGCCGTGCGCTCGCCCACCTTGATGCCGAGCAAATCGCGCAGATACATGGCGATTGCTTCATCCATCTTGTTGCCTGCCAAGCGAAGCGACGAAGACGTCACGATGCCGCCAAGGGAGATAACAGCGACCTCGGTGGTGCCGCCACCGATATCGACCACCATGGAGCCGGTAGGTTCGGTCACGGGCAAGTCGGCGCCCATAGCGGCAGCCATGGGTTCCTCGATGAGGTACGCCTGACGAGCGCCCGACTGAATGGCGGCCTCGAACACGGCGCGCTTCTCGACCGAAGTGGCGCCGCATGGAATGCAGATAACGATGCGCGGCTTCGCCTGCCACGGATAGCGGCGCTCAATGGCCTTGTTGATAAAGGCCGAAAGCATAGCCTCGGTCACGTCGTAATCGGCGATAACGCCATCGCGCAGCGGATGCTCCGCCGAAAACGCGTCGGGCGTGTGGTTGATCATTTGCTTGGCTTCATGGCCCACGGCGAGCACGCGGTGCGTGCTGCGCTCAATGGCGACGACGCTGGGCTCGTTGAGCACGACGCCCTCGCCGGTTATAGCAACAAGCGTGTTCGCCGTGCCCAGGTCGATTGCCAAATCGACCGAGGAAGCACCGCCGAAACCGCCGGTAAACTTGCTGAAGAAGTCCATAAACGACATAGAGAGTGTCCTTTTCCGCTTCGTTTTCTCTACGTGTGATAAGCGCGTCGACAACATCGAACATCGCGAATATACCAGCTTGGTATTCTATCACGCGAATGAGCGGCGCTCGCGACGGTAGAAAGATGCACATAATTCGATAATGCGGAGCACCCATTACTACCCCGCCGAAGCGTACGGCAAACAAAGCGAATGCGCCCCGAGATGCCAGCGGCATCCCAGGGCGCAAGCAAAACCACGGCGGGCTTACAAACGAATCGCCCAGGAATTCGTCGCGTCAATCGCCTGCGCGACGCGCTCGATAATCTCAGGCGAAGGCTCGCTTTCAACGTTGAGGAACACGAGCACCTCGTGGCAATCGGCGCGTTTGCCAATGGCCATGGTCGAGATATTGATGCCCTCTTCGCCCAGAATGGTGCCCATGCGGCCCACCTGGCCGGGCTCGTCGGCGTACGTGAAAATCAAGGCGTGGTCGCCCGGCACCACGTCGAGACGATAGCCCAAAATCGAAACGACATGGGTCTCTCGATGCGCGCCCGGCACGGTTGCGGAAATCTCCAAGCCATCGGCTTCCATGCTCACAATGGAATCGTAGCCGCGCGAATCGCTCGCCTGTTGGGCCTCCATTTTGATACCGTGGCGACGCGCCGAGGCATCGGCGTTCTCGGTCGACACGCTCGCCTGGCCCTCACGCGACAGCATACCCGAAAGCGTCGCCGCCGAAAGCACCTGCATATCGCCCGCACACGAGCCCGAGGCCACGATAGAAAGCGCCTTGGGAACCTCGCGCGCAAGCTGCGTGAGCACGCTTCCGCACATCTGGCATGCGGGAATATAGGCGGCAGCGGCCTCGTCGACCTCTTTGGAAACCATATTCACGACCGTCGGCACCACGAGGCCCTCAAGGCCGTTGGCGACGTAGCGGGCAATGTTCACGCCGGCGCGCATTTGCGCCTCGAGCGTGTTGGCGCCCAAATGGGGAGTGAGCACGGCGCGGTCGAACTCGGCGAGCGGCGTTTCCGCGGAGGGCTCGGCCTCGAGCATGTCGATGCCACACGCGAAAACGCGGCCGGCCGCCATGAAATCGGAAAGGGCCTTTTCGTCAATGACGCCGCCGCGTGCCGTGTTCACGATGACAACGCCATCTTTCATCTGGGCAAACTGCTCAGCAGCGAACATGTGGTACGTGCCGTCGGTACGGGGGACATGCACGGTGATGAAATCGGCGATGGGAAGCACTTCATCCATGGAATCGAACAGCGCGACACCGAGCTGGCTTGCGCGAGCCGCCGAGCAATACGGGTCGAAGCCCACAACGCGCATGCCGAACGCATGGGCGCGCTCGGCAACGAGGCCGCCAATACGCCCGAGGCCGAAAATGGCAAGCGTCTTTTCATAGAGCTCGTGGCCCATGAAGCGATCGCGGCTGAAGTTGCCCGCATGCATCGCGGTATCGGCGGCGGGAATTTCGCGAGCCGCCGAAAGCATGAGCGCCATAGTGTGCTCGGCCGCCGAAACGATATTGCTCGTAGGAACGTTGCATACCGGGATGCCATGCTCGCTTGCGGCATCGACATCGATGTTGTCGCACGTCACGCCAGCGCGGCCGATAATCTTGCAATTCGTCGCCGCCTCGATCACCTCGCGCGTGACCTGGGTGGCGGAGCGAACGATAAGGGCGTCATAGGCGCCGACGCACTCGAGCAGCTCGCTCGGGGACAGGCCGAAGCGCTCATCGACCTCGTAGCCCTTTCCCTTCAAGATGTCGATGCCCTCGTCGACGATTTTATCGGTCACCAGAATCTTCATTGCGATTCGCCTTTCACCGCGATCACGCCCGCACTGCGCGGGTGCGCATTTCGTTATAAGAGATTCGTCGATTATACCCACGCTTCGTTTCGAATCGGGAAACCTTCGGCAAGCGAGCATAGAGCATCTCGCGGGCGGCAAATTGACGATTCGTGAACAACGGTCGCGTTCGCTTGCGCCGCGCCACAGCATTTTGCTAAGGTTGCCCGTCGCAATGTTTCAAGATTACGCCAGCATATATCGGCACGTGCGCCGCATCGAATCCTTCCTCGCCGAAGAAGGAACGCCCACGCATGCCCCAGCGGCGCCCTCGCTTTCCTCAATGTTGATCTGAGGCTTTTCCCAAATCCCATAGATGCACCGCTTCCGCATAACGCGGCTGTCGCATCGCGCTTATTTTCATCGCCTCTCAGAGCGTTATGCCCTTTTGCGCTCAAACCCCAAACGAAGGAGACCTTTTGACATCCAATCAAGCTTCTGGAAAAACAACCGCACGGCAAATCCGCATCGTGGGAGTCGTGGTGTTCGGCGCGTTTTTGGCGCTGCTGAACCAAACCGTCATGTCGCCCGCGCTGCCCGCGATTATGGCCGACTTCGGCATCGACGCCTCAACCGCGCAATGGATTATGTCGATTTACCCGCTCGTGAGCGGCATCATGGTGCCTGTTTCGGCATTTCTGATCGATAGGTTCTCGACCCGCGCGCTCTTCTTCGCCGCCACGGCAACATTCGCCGCAGGAACCGCGCTTTGTGCAGCAGCGCCTACGTTTTTCCTGCTCATTTGCGGTCGCGTGCTGCAAGCGGCCGCCTCAGGCGTGCTTTTGCCGCTTGTTTCCGTCGTCCCGATGCTCGTCTTCCCCGTTGAAAAGCGCGGCACGGCCATGGGCGTTGCGGGCATCGTGATGTCGGCCGGCCCCGCCGTTGGCCCCGTGCTTGGCGGCGCGATTATCGACGCCTACGGCTGGCGCGTAACGCTCGGCTGCATTGTGCCGCTCGCCCTTGTCGTGCTGCTCTGCGGCGTATTTTTGCTCGAAAACGTCGGCGAAGCAAAGCGCCCCAAGCTCGATGCCGCATCCATCGCGCTTTCCACCATCGCATTCGGCGGCCTGCTCTACGGATTCTCGAGCGCCTCGACGCTTGGCTGGACGAGCATCGCAGTACTCGGCACTATTATTGCGGGCATCGCATGCCTTATCGCATTCGTCAAACGCCAACTTACGCTCGAGGAGCCGCTGCTCGATTTGCGTTGCCTGAAATCGAGCGACTTCGCCGTTGCCGCCATCGTGGTGACGCTCATCAACGCGGCGTGCCTCGTCACCAACACCCTGCTCCCCATTCTGCTCCAAACGGCCATGGGCGCATCGGCTCTCGAAACGGGCATCGTCATGCTGCCCGCGGCTGCAGCAGGCATTCTCATCAGCCCTATCTCGGGCATCGTATTCGACAAGTTCGGCCCGCGCACGATTTCCGTGGGAGGCCTCGTGCTTATGACCGCAGCGCTCTTCGCCCTGTCACGCATGAACGCGGATTCGTCGATCGTCCTTGTAGCCGTGCTTTGCGCGGCTCAGGCCGCGGGCCAATCGCTCGCGAACATGCCCGTGAACACATGGGGCATCAATGCGCTTTCCAATGACAAAATCGCCCATGGCAACGCCATCGCCAACACCGGTCGCCAAGTTGCCGGCGGCTTGGGCACGGCGCTTGTCGTGACCCTTATGACGAGCGTCACCGCGAGCTCCCTGGGGCAAGGCATGGCAACCGAAGCCGCAACGGCAGCAGGAACAAGCGCCGCCTACATGGCGTGCGCAGCAATTGGCCTGGTCGCGCTTGTCTTCGGCGTGTTGAAGATTCGCAACCCCAAACGTCAGGAAAACGTGCATGTTCTCGAAAAGAACGGCGTCAAGGTAAGCGAATAGCCGCGAAGGCGCTTCGCCAGGCGGCTGAAAAAATCTCAAGAAAGGCGTCTGGCGCCGGTACCGACGCCAGATGAGCCGCCAAGAAGCCTTGCCCGCCAGAAGCGTTTTCGCTCCGCTGGAAAAAGCCCCTTTACAACGAAGCGTCCAGGTGCAACGAGCGCCTGGGCGTTAACTTTTACAGTGCTTTCATTGGTGTTTCCATCCGTGAGGCACCTGTTCCACGAAACGACATGCGCCCGAACACGGTCTCACGATTCCGAAAACCGAGAGACGCGCTCCCCTTAGGCCACGACGTTTGGCTTGCGCGCTGTAAGCACGCGCGGACGCCCAGCCAAGTCGTCGACAATGCGCACGTCGGTAAAGCCGCAACTCTCGGCAAAAGCCGCCGCCGCATCAAGGCAGGTCTCATGAAGTTCCACGGCAAAGCCGCCGCCGGCTGCAAGGGCGCGTATCGCCCACGTCGCCAAGGGCCTATACAAGTCAAGGCCATCGGCGCCACCGTCGAGCGCGAGCTCGGGCTCGTGCTCGGTTACCTCGGTCGGCATGCCGTCGAGCACCTGCGTGGGAATATAGGGGGGATTGCTCGCAACGAGCGAAAGCTTGCCCATGAAGCGCTCCCCCACCGGCGCGCCCAAATCACCCTGAAGCACGGCGACGCGCTTTCCCAGGCCCAAAGCCGCTACGTTTTCTTTCGCAAGTGCAATTGCCTCGGGAGCAATATCGCAGGCCAGCACGCGCGTTTTCGGATTCTCGAAAGCGATTGAGCACGCAATGCAGCCCGAGCCTGTACAAATATCGGCGACATACAGCACGTCGTCGCACGAGGTATCGGCCCCTTCGCGAGAAGCCTCAATTGCGGCATCTGCGACGCGTTCGGCCTCGCCTTCAACGTCCATGGCCCCATCTTGGCTCAGCAGCGCTCCATCGTCCACACCCGACGCCTCAAGGTCCGCTTTCGCAGCGGCTTCCGCTTGCAGCTCCTCGAACTCATCCACCGTAAGTGTCGAATCCAAAGCACGGCGACGTTCGGGGGCGGGCAAAAGAGCCAACGCCTCGCTCACAAGCACTTCCGTTTCAGGACGCGGAATGAGCACGCCTTCGCGCACCTTCACGGCGATATGACGAAATGCCACCTCGCCCGTGATGTACTGAAGCGGCTCGCCCGCGCCCCTGCGCGCTACCCAGTCGCGCAACGTAGCGCGCTCGTCAGGGGAAAGGGGGCGTTCGAAGTTGATATATAGCTCGACGCGACGCATATGGCACGCCTCGCACAAAAGCCACTCGGCCGAAAGGCGCGGGTTTTCGTCGCCCTTGCGCTGAAGGTAGCCGCGGCACCAATCGAGCGCCGCCTGAATAGTCCACACCTCGTCGGACATCTTTCTCCCCTCTCCCCTCGCAATAAAGCAGCAGGGTCCAATACCATAAAGAAGGACGAGCCCCACCGTGCGTCATAAGGCACGCCTGGAACGTTGTGCCGTTGACGTATGGTGGAGCTCGTCCGGCGGGATGTAATAAACCCTTACTCGGTGGCTTGTTCGAGCTTCCTTGCGCGATCGGCAGCCTGAAGCGCCGTGATCACGTCACCCAAGTCGCTGCCCATGAGCACACCCTGGTAGGTACCGTTGTAGCCGATGCGGTGATCGGTCACGCGGTCTTGGGGAGCGTTGTACGTGCGAATCTTCTCGGAACGGTCGCCCGAGCCAATCTGCGCCAGGCGCTCAGCGCCCTCGGCCGCCTGCTGCTCGGCAAGCATCTTCTCGTAGAGACGCGCACGCAGAACAGCCATTGCGGCAATCTTGTTTTGCAGTTGCGACTTCTGGTCCTGAGACTGAACCACAAGGCCGCTGGGAAGGTGCGTGATGCGCACAGCGGAGTCGGTCGTGTTAACGCACTGACCACCCGGGCCGCCTGCGCGATACACATCGATGCGCAGATCGTTCTCATTGATGTCGACCTCGACCTCGTCGGCCTCAGGAAGCACGGCGACCGTAGCGGTCGACGTATGAATGCGGCCCTGGCTTTCCGTCTTCGGAACGCGCTGCACACGGTGCACGCCGCTCTCGAACTTCATGACGGAATAAACCTTGTCGCCCTTCACCTTGAACTGGATTTCCTTATAGCCGCCAGCATCGGAGGGGCTCACATCCATGGTTTCGGTCTTCCAGCGCTGCGAGTCGCAGAAGCGCAGGTACATCTTGTACAAATCGCCCGCGAAAATGGCGGCCTCATCGCCACCGGCGGCAGCACGAATCTCGACGATGATGTCTTTCTCATCGGCTGGATCGCTCGGAATGAGCATGTACTTGATTTCCTCTTCAAGCGAAGGAAGCTGCGCTTCAGCGGAAGCAATAGTTTCCTGGGCAAGCTCGCGCATGTCGGGATCGTCGAGCATTTCCTTCGCATCGTCGATATCGTCGCACGCCTGAAGGTATTCGCGAGCCTTGGCCACAAGCGGGCCCTGGTTGGAATATTCCTTGGTGAGCTTGGTGTATTCAGCGTGGTTGTTCAGAATCGCCGGGTCGGAAAGCTTGTTCTGGAGCTCCTCGTAGCCAGCGATGATCTTCTCGAGCCTGTCTCGCATGGTTCATCCAATCGGTTGATATGCCGCAGAGCGGCCGCATGATTTGCGTATAAGTTGCCAAACGAGAATACTACCACGTAAAACGCCCGCTCACGCGCTTTCCATAGCGAAAAAGGCTCCTATTTTCCGAAATTGAAAGGAGCGAAGAACCACACGACGCGACCGAGAATGCGCACGGAATCGTTGTCGCCCTCGGCGGACGAATACTTCTTCTTTTTGAAACGTGGGTCATAAGAGCTGGGAACGAGTTCCACGGAACTCTTATGGAAGTTCACGATTTTGACGGTCGCGTCAGTTCCGCCCACGCGCACAGCGTAGATTTTCCCGCTGACCCATTCCGCATCGGGGTCAATAAGCGCAATGCACCCGTCCGGAATGCAGCGATTCATCGACTCGCCCGACACGCGCAGCAAAAAGGAATCTGGATAGGCGTTGTAGATGTGCCCTGGAATAGGCATGGTCTCGCCAACGTCGATCATTTCAATCGGCGCTCCCGCGGCAATCGCCCCGTAAAAAGGGACGTCCACCACATCGAGGCCCCTTGCTCGCTTAAGCGTTTTGCAGGCATAGCCGTATTCTTCGCCGAAAATGTCGTCATGCGAAAGCTCGGGGAATGCTTTGAAAAACTCGCTGGCATTTACTTTTCGGGGAAGGCTCTTGCCGTCCTCCCACGCAGATATAGACGTTTGGGAAACTCCAAGAATATTGCCCAGCCCTTCTTGCGAAAAGCCCTTGTGCGCGCGAAATGCCTGAATATTTCGCCCAATGAAATTTTCCATTGACTCCCCTTTTCAACTGCGGATAAAAGTCTAACAGGTTGAATAATGGACATAATTGACATGGACGGATTACCAGTTAAACTGGTAACTACTTATGCTTTGAAACACGAATGGAGATGGGGCATGAAAAGCTGGATGCAGCAAGCCCGCGAAGCGGCGGGGCTTACTACCATCGAATGTGCCAAGGCGCTTCTCCTATCAGAAAAAGAGTATCTCATAAGGGAAAACAACCCCGGCATGTTAACGATTGACGAGCTTGTGGCGCTCAGCTTCGAGCTTAACGACGAGAGCCGCCGCATCATCGTCGAAGGCGTTCGCAGCGCGATTCTGTAGGACCCTCCACCGTTTTCCGCAAAACCAAGCGCGCTTTTCACGCATCGCACACCACAAACACCCGAATCTGTCCGCCAAATCGGCTCAAAAAAAGGCGTCTGAACAGCAGATTTATAGAAAGTAGAGTATACTTTTCCTCAGTTGGAGGGCTCTGGAGCCCCATGGCCACAAAATGTGGAGGTGCGCAATGTCGAACAAGCACGAATTCAAAACGATTGTTGTCCCCTACGACGGTTCCGACCAAGCGAAGCACGCCTTTTCAATGGCATGCGACCTTATCGGCGACGACCCCGATGCCAAGCTCATGCTGCTGCACGTCGTGCCTTCGGGCATGGTCGGCACAATGGATAATGCCGAAGGCAATACCATCGACGGAGTGCCGTGGGGCTTGCTCGATTACGAAACGTACAAAGACGTGGTCAATGCTGCCCTCGATCGCGTGAAGAAGGAAGTGCTCGACAGCCTTGGCGACAGCGCCAATGATACGCGTATTACCGTCGAAGCCATCGCCGACACCTCGCCCGCTGAAGCGATTGCGAAGTATGCCGCAACGCATGGAGCCGACCTTATCGTTATGGGACGCCGCGGATTGGGAGCATTGCGCGGCATGCTCGGCTCGGTAAGCTACGGCGTACTCCATAGCGCAGAAATGCCCGTGCTCACCGTGAAATAGAGCACGCAACTACAACAGAGAATAAGCCGGGAAGCATCTGCATCCCGGCTTTTTATTTGCCACAGCTCGTATCAAACGCGTCACGAGCCGCGTCTTGGCAAACGAGCGATCAAACCCGAAGACCTCCTACAGCCGCCAGGCTGCTGCTTCCTTTTGCAGCGCGACCATACGGGCGAATTCTCCGCCTGCCGCCTTGAGTTGCGCCGGGGCGCCCTGCTCGGCGACCACGCCATCTTT
>CAKUEV010000059.1 GCA_934646845.1 uncultured Slackia sp. | reverse complement strand
CAATACAGGAAATCGCTAGGCCTGGCCGCCTAGCGTCTCCAGTAAATGGGGCGCACCCCCCACATGTTCCGTAGAGACACACATTTTGTCCTATAAGCCCTATATGGCTCAGACGCATCACGGTTTGGGGGTCCTTGTTGCTCTTTCGGCTCTGCATGGCGTTGGGTTTGCTCTGGGTCACGGTTCGCTACCGCTTCGCCCTTCGGGCTTCGCTATGCGCTCGCCTGGCTTTGCTTAACTTTTAAATAAGGGCAAGTATGAGCTCAGACGACCCTAAGCGAACCCAACGCCATGCAGAGCCGCCGCGTCATTGTTTTGCAAGAGGGGAAAATCGGACTTCTGTTCGCCGCTCCCTCGGCTTGCTCGAGACCGTCTGAGTTCACTCCTGCTCTTCTTCTAAAAACTATGCGAAGCCAGGCGAGCGCATAGTGAGCGAAGCGAACGGTAGCGAGCCGTGGTCGTAAGCAAGCCGAGGGAGCGGCGAACAGAAGTCTCGGACCAAATTATTTCGCGAGCAAAACCTCAACGGCGGCGAGCTTCACGCAGCACACGAACACTTCCATGGCTTGCTGCAGCTCGGAAAGCGGCGGGAGGGTAGGGGCGATGCGAATGTTCGTATCGCGCGGGTCTTGCTTGTAGGGCCATGTCGCGCCGGCGCCCGTCATGGTAACGCCTGCTTTTTTGGCAAGCTCTACCGTGCGCTTTGCGGTTCCCTCTAATCCCTCGAAGCTGATGAAGTACCCTCCCACGGGGTTCGTCCACGTTGCGATGCCCTCGCTGCCCAATCCTTCTTCGAGCATGCGCGCCACGAGTTCGAATTTCGGGCGAATGATGGAGGCGTGCTTTTTCATGAGTGCGTCGACGCCGGCGGCGTTTTTCAGGAAGCGCACATGGCGCAGCTGATTCATCTTGTCGTAGCCCACCGTCTGCACGCCCACGTGAGCTTTGATTTCGGCAATATTCTCGGCCGAGGCGGCAACGGCGGCGATGCCAGCGCCTGGAAGCGTGACTTTTGACGTGCTGGCGAATTTGAAATAGCGGTTCGGGTTGCCGGCCGCCTCGCATGCGGCAGCGATGTCGGCGACATGTTCACGCTCATCGTCGTAGAGATGATGCACGCAATACGCGTTATCCCAGAAAATGCGGAAGTCGTTTGCAGCACAGGGCATCTCCGCGAGGCGACGCACCGTTTCGTCGGAATACGTGATGCCGGTGGGGTTGGCGTATTGGGGCACGCACCACATGCCTTTGATGGAGTCGTCTTCGGCGACAAGCCGCTCGACCTCATCCATGTCGGGACCGTTTTCGTTCATCGGGATGGGAATCATTTCGATGCCGTAGCTCTCGGTGATGCCAAAGTGGCGATCGTAGCCGGGCACGGGGCAGAGCCACTTCACCTTCGGAAGCTTGCACCAAGGGGTGCTGCCCAAATAGCCGTGCGTGTATCCGGCGGTAACCAAGTCGAACATGATGTTGAGGCTCGAATTGCCGAACACGCACACGTTGGCGGGGTCGTGCTCCATGACTTCGCCCATCAAGCGTTTCGCTTCCACAATGCCGTCCATGACGCCATAGTTGCGGCAATCGGTACCATCTTCAGCAAGCAAATCGGCCGAAGAGGTGAGCTCATCGAGCATGGGCAGGCTCAATGCCAGCTGGTCGCATCCAGGCTTGCCACGTGCCATGTTCAAAGAAAGCCCCTTCGCGCAGTGGCTCGCGTATTCGGTTTCGAGGGCCGCTTTCAGCGTTTCGAGCTCGCTGGTGGACATATCGACGTATGACATATATATGTCACGCTCCTTATATGGGTTCATGCCGTTTGCGCGACCACTTTACCAAAATAAAGCGCTCCTGATTACGTATCGCGGCATATACCGTATAATCGGCAGGTATTTTCGTACTTTGCGGCACGTGCTGCTCTAGAAGGGGGTATCGATGTCATCAGGCGACATCCAGGTCATTCTCGCAATGGCCTTATACTTCATCGTCGTGCTTTCGGTGGGCTTTTTCTACCTAAGGCGCTCGAATTCATCGTCCGAGAACTATTTCCTTGGCGGTCGTGGTTTGGGCCCGTGGCTCACGGCGCTTTCGGCCGAGGCGTCCGATATGTCGGGCTGGCTGCTCATGGGCTTGCCGGGCGTTGCTTATTTCACGGGTGCGTCCGATGCTATGTGGACCGCGATCGGCCTTGCCATTGGTACGTATCTGAATTGGAAGTTCGTGGCGCGACGCCTGCGCAAGTATTCTGAGGTTGCCGGCAACGCCATTACCTTGCCCGATTTCTTCAGCAATCGCTTCCATGACGATCGCCGCATCCTCATGAGCGTTGCGGCCGTCATCATCTTGCTGTTCTTCTGCATCTATTGCGGCAGCTGCTTTGTAACGTGCGGCAAGCTTTTCTCCACGTTGTTCGGGCTCGATTACACCACCATGATGATCCTGGGCGCCCTCGTCGTGTTCGTGTACACCTTCGTGGGCGGATACCTCTCGGTATGCACGACCGACCTTATCCAGGGTTCCATCATGATTTGCGCGCTCGTGGTGGTTTTTGTGGGCAGCGTCGGCATGGCGGGCGGCGTGGAAAACACCGTCGCGTTCCTGAAAGATATCCCGGGCTTCCTTTCGGCCACTATGACGGCCCAGCCCGTTATGGGCGCCGATGGCCTGCAGGTTGTTGAAAACGGCATGCCCCTGTTTGGCGAAGCGACGGTGTACGGAGCCGGCGCAGTGACGATTGTCGGGTGCCTCGCGTGGGGCTTGGGCTATTTCGGCATGCCGCAGGTGCTCGTGCGCTTCATGAGCGCGCGTCATTCCGATGACATCAAGAAGAGCCGTATCATTGCTACGGTTTGGGTTGTGGTGTCGCTCGCAAGCGCCGTGTGCATCGGCCTTGTGGGCCGCGCGGCGCTGCCTACCGAATTCCTGACCGCATCTGCCGCAGAATCGATTTTCGTTGTGCTTGCGCAAATCATGCTGCCTTCGTTCGTGTGCGGCCTTGTGGTTTCGGGCATTTTCGCGGCAACGATGTCGTCTTCGTCGAGCTATTTGCTCATTGCCGGATCCGCTATATCGCAGAACCTTTATAAGGGCCTCATCAATCGAAAGGCGACCGACGCTCAAGCCATGTTCGTCTCGCGCGTGGCGCTTACGGTGATTCTGATTTTCGGAATCATCATCGCGCTCGACCAGAATTCTTCGATCTTCCAAGTTGTTTCATACGCATGGGCCGGTTTCGGCGCGAGCTTCGGTCCGCTCATGCTGCTTTCGCTGTATTGGCGTCGCACGAATTGGCAGGGCGCTCTTGCGGGTATGCTTACGGGCGCGGCAACCGTTATCGTGTGGAACCTTTGGGTGAAGCCTCTTGGCGGCATTTTTGGCGTATATGAGCTTTTGCCCGGATTTATTTTCGCGCTTATCGCCATTGTGGTGGTTTCGAAGCTCACGGCCGAGCCTTCTAAGGAAGTTCTCGATGAGTTCGATCACTATATGGAGGCGGACGTTTAGGACATAAAATCGCGAAACAGGGCTTTGCCGAAAGGGAAGGGGCGCTTGAGAAAGCGCCCCTTTTTTACGTCTTGAGGAAAAAAATTGCCAAAAATTTTTTTGAAAAGATTTTTGGCCAATTGAGCGATTTCGGGCGATATGGCCGAGAAACGCTCAGAAAAAGGCCAGTTCAAAGCGTCATTATGATGGAAATGTGTATGGATACGCCCGGCACCGTGTAAACGTTTGACACGACTAGGGGGTCACGGTAATATAACCACGCTCTTGCAGAGAGGAAAGAAAAACCGCCCTGCAAAAGCCGCAGCTTGATAAGTACACATAACGTATCCGAGCACTTTGCGAACTGGGCGTGTGCCCGAGTGGTTAAAGGGGACGGGCTGTAAACCCGTTAGCTCTGCTTACCTAGGTTCGAATCCTAGCGCGCCCACCAGTTTTGCCCGTGTAGCTCAGTCGGTAGAGCACTTCGTTGGTAACGAAGAGGTCACCGGTTCAAGTCCGGTCGCGGGCTCCATCTTAGCTTATATTCACGATGGAGCTGATTCAATTAGAAAAAGCCAAGCGATTTTCGCAGTCGTGATTATATGGCGGTGTAGCTCAGTTGGTTAGAGCACACGGTTCATACCCGTGGCGTCACTGGTTCGAATCCAGTCACCGCTACCATTTGTAACGAACACGCGTCCTTTTGGGCGCGTGTCTTAATATGAAGTAAAAGAGGCCGAAAGGCCCCCACAGAGGAGGAATAATGGCTAAGGAGAAGTTCGAGCGCAGCAAGCCGCATGTGAACATTGGTACCATTGGTCACGTTGACCATGGCAAAACCACTTTGACGGCTGCTATCTCCAAGACGCTGTCCATGAACGACGGCTCTCATGGCACCGCAAACGCTGACTTCACTGCCTTCGACATGATCGACAAGGCTCCTGAAGAGCGTGAGCGCGGCATCACCATTTCTATTGCTCACATCGAGTATCAGACCGATGCTCGTCACTACGCTCATGTTGACTGCCCCGGCCACGCCGACTACGTCAAGAACATGATCACCGGTGCTGCCCAGATGGACGGCGCTATCCTGGTTATCGCCGCTACCGACGGCCCCATGGCTCAGACTCGTGAGCACATCCTGCTCGCCCGTCAGGTTGGCGTGCCCTACATCGTTGTCTTCCTGAACAAGTGCGACATGGTCGACGACGAAGAGCTCATCGAGCTCGTTGAGATGGAAACCCGTGAGCTCCTCACCGAGTACGGTTTCCCCGGAGACGACACCCCGATCATCCGTGGTTCTGCTCTGAAGGCCCTCGAGGGCGACGCTCAGTGGCAGGAGAAAATCTGGGAGCTCATGGACGCTGTTGACTCCTACATCCCGACCCCCGAGCGCGACGTCGACAAGCCGTTCCTGATGGCTGTCGAGGACACCATGACCATCACCGGCCGTGGCACCGTTGCTACCGGTCGTGTTGAGCGTGGCGTTCTGCATGTCAACGACCCGCTGGAGATCGTCGGCATCAAAGAGACCTCCAACACGGTCTGCACCGGCATCGAGATGTTCCGCAAGCTGCTCGACGAGGCTCAGGCTGGCGACAACATTGGCTGCCTGCTCCGTGGCGTCAAGCGCGAGGACATCGTCCGTGGCCAGGTTCTCTGCAAGCCCGGTTCGGTTACCCCGCACTCTGAGTTCGTGGGTCAGGTCTACATCCTTACCAAGGATGAAGGTGGCCGTCACACCCCGTTCTTCGATGGCTATCGTCCTCAGTTCTACTTCCGCACCACTGACGTTACCGGTGTTGCTCACCTGCCCGAGGGCGTCGAGATGGTTATGCCTGGCGACAACGTTGAGATCACTGGTGACCTCATCCACCCGATCGCCATGGAGGAAGGCCTCCGCTTCGCTATCCGCGAGGGTGGCCGCACCGTTGGCTCCGGCCGTGTGACCAAGATCATCAAATAACTCTTTTAAGAGCCATTTGATTACTGGTTAGTTTGTGAGTGGAGCTCGAGCAATCGAGCTCCACTTCTTCAGCTGAGTGCTTTGTTATATGTGTACAGATTCAAACTGAATTTCGATTTTTCTTAAAGGAGAGTTCATGCGTACGTTGGTCACCCTGGCCTGCACCGAGTGCAAGCGCCGCAACTACACGACCAAAAAGAACAAGCAGAATAATCCGGATCGACTCGAGATGAAGAAATATTGCAAGTGGTGCAAAAAGCACACCCTGCATAAGGAAACTCGATAAGATAGGGAACACAGGCCAGTAGCTCCAAGTGGTAGAGCGGCGGTCTCCAAAACCGCATGTTGTGGGTTCGAGTCCTACCTGGCCTGCCAGCTTGTTCAAGCAGCTTAAGTACGTAAGCTGCTTGTTTTGGTGTTTGGGGAAATTTAATTTCCAAGGATGATTCGGCGGTTTCTTCCCAAAGAAGCCGTATGAGAGAAAAAGAGACTATGGCGAAAAAGTCTAAAACGCAGAGGGCGAAAGCTTCCGCAGCGCGTCAAGCGCGCAAAGCGCAAGCTGCCGAGCTCGAAGCCAAAGGCGTCTCCGCTGAAGAGATTGAGGCCCAGAAAAAGGCCGAAGCTGCTAAGCAGGAGAAGAAGGCTGTCGAGAAGGCGAAGCCCAAAAAGCAGCGCTTTAAGTTCCTTAAAGAGGTTCGCTCTGAGCTTAAACGTGTTACGTGGCCCACGCGAAACGAAGTCCTTCGTTGGACGGGTGTTGTCGTGGGTGCTTTGCTGTTCTTCGGTATCTTTGTCGCCGTGCTCGATAACCTCATTGTTACGCCGATCGTCGTAGGCATCTCGAGCATTGGAGCAGGTGTCTAGTATGGCAAGAAAATGGTATGTCCTTCACACCTATTCCGGTTACGAGAATAAAGTGAAGACGAATCTCGAAAGCCGCATTGAAACGATGGGTCTCGAGAACAACGTATTCGGGATTGAGATTCCCACCGAGACGGTTACCGAAATCAAAGAAGGCGGCCGTCGCGTTGAGAGTGAAAAGAAAGTATTCCCGGGCTACGTTTTGGTTCGCATGGATCTTGACGATCGCAGCTGGGCTGCGGTTCGCAATACTCCAGGCGTTACCGGGTTCGTGGGAAGCCTCGGCAAACCCGAACCGTTGACTCGTGAAGAGTTCAACAAAATCATGAAACGCTCGTCTGTTGTTGCTCCCAAGAAGACCGTGTCGTCTTCTCTGGAAGTGGGACAGGTTGTCAAAGTTACGAGCGGTCCTTTTGCCGAGTTTGATGGCACGATTTCTGAAGTCATGCCTGAGGCTGGCAAAGTCAAGGTCATGGTATCCATGTTCGGCCGCGAAACTCCTGTCGAGCTTACGTTCGATCAGGTTGCGACCATCTAATTTTGGCTATTCCCAGCCGCTGTGAGCCTGGGTGGACAGGGCTTCTCTTGCAGTGGCTGTGTATGGGAAATAACAAAACGGCAAGGTAAGGAAACAACGACAATGGCTGAGAAGAAAGTCACCGGCTTCGTTAAGCTGCAAATTCCGGCTGGCGCTGCTAACCCGGCTCCTCCGGTAGGCCCCGCTCTGGGTGCTCAGGGTGTCAACATCATGCAATTCTGCCAGGCGTTCAACGCCGCTACGCAGGAGCAGTCCGGCACCATCATCCCTGTTGAAATCACCATCTACGAGGACAAGACCTTCACCTTCGTGTGCAAGACCCCTCCGGCGGCTGTTCTCATCAAGGAAAAGCTCGGCATTAAGAGCGGCTCCGGCATTCCGCAGCTGAAGACTGTGGGCACGCTGTCCCTCGATCAGCTCCGCGAAATCGCCGAGATCAAGATGCCCGACCTCAACGCTAACGACATTGAGGCCGCCATGGAGATCGTTGCTGGCACCGCCCGTTCCATGGGCGTTCGCATCGAGGGCCGCGAGATGAAGAAGGTCTATGTGCCTTCCAAGAAGCTCGCTGCTGTGCTCGCTGGCCGCGAAGAGTAATCTTCGCATCGCGTTTATTTGAACGCACTGTAAGTGGAAGGGTCTCACGGCCCGCCATCACCACGTAAGTGGAAGGGTTTGAAGAAAACCCGTCATCACCACGAAAGGATAGAAAGACATGTCTCTTTCCAAGAATCGCAAAGCTGCCCTCGCTAAGGTCGAGAAGGACAAGCTTTACGCTCCCGTCGAGGCCATGAACCTCGTCAAGGAATGCTCTTCTGCGAAGTTCGACGAGACCGTCGAAGTTCACTTCCGTCTCGGCATTGACACTCGTCAAGCCGACCAGCAGCTGCGCGGCATGGTTTCTCTGCCGAACGGCTCTGGCAAAACCGTCCGCGTTGCCGTCTTCGCTGAGGGCGCGCAGGCTGACGCCGCCCGCGAGGCTGGCGCCGACATCGTTGGCTCCGATGACCTCGTGGCCGACATCCAGGCTGGCAACATCAACTTTGATGCTGCTGTGGCTACCCCGAACCTCATGGGCAAGGTTGGCCGTCTGGGCAAAATTCTTGGCCCCCGTGGCTTGATGCCGAACCCCAAGCTCGGCACCGTGACCATGGACGTTGCCAAGGCCATTTCTGAGCTCAAGGGCGGCAAGGTTGAGTACCGCGCCGACCGCTACGGCATTGCTCATGTCATCATTGGCAAGGCGAGCTTCACCGCCGAGCAGCTGGCTCAGAACTATGGCACCGTGTACGACGAGGTTGTTCGCATGAAGCCGTCTTCGGCTAAGGGCAAGTACCTCAAGTCCATCACGGTTTCTTCCACCATGGGCGTTGGCATTTCCGTCGACCCTGCCGTTTCTCGCAACTTCGATCAGGCTGCTGAGTAGCCTTTATTGAATTGCAACCACCGTATCCACCATGCGATGGTTTAAAGCCCGCTCTTCGGAGCGGGCTTTTCTTTTGTGGTAGCATGACGTGCGTTATGCGATGAAAGAAGGCTTTTATGAGGCTGAACATCATTAAGAAATCGCCCGCAGAAATTGAGGCGATGAAAGAGGCGGGACGGCTTTCCGCCTATGTGCTCCGCAAAGTGGGCGAGGCGGCAAAGCCGGGCGTGTCGACGCTCGAGCTCGATGAGCTTGCCGAAACGCTCATTCGTGCCGAGGGAGGAATTCCAGCTTTTAAGGGCTATGGCGGGTTTCCGGGCTCCATTTGCGCCTCAGTGAACGATCAAATCGTGCATGGAATCCCTTCATCGAAAGTGATTCTTCGCGAAGGCGATATTGTTTCGGTTGATACGGGCGCCACGGTTGATGGCTGGGTTGGAGATAATGCCTGGACGTATCCCATCGGCAAAGTATCGAGCGATGTTGCTATGCTGCTTGAGACCACCGAGAAATGCATGTGGGCGGGCCTCTCCGCCGCACGTGCCGGCAATCATCTTGGCGACATCGGGCATGCCGTTCAGAGCATCGCTGAGGCCCAAGGATATGGCGTAGTTCGCGATTATGTGGGCCACGGCATCGGCCGCCATATGCACGAAGATCCCAATGTGCCGAATTACGGACGCCCTCATAGCGGCATAGAGCTTGAGGTTGGCATGGTATTGGCAATTGAGCCCATGATTAACATGGGAACCCGCAGAACGCGCGTAGGACGTGATGGATGGCTCGTGACGACGCGCGATCATAAGCCAAGCGCCCATTTCGAAAAAACGGTTGCTATTACCGAAGACGGCCCGCTGGTTATTACGACCGAGCCGGGCTTTACGCGACCCGTTTCCAAAACCCGCTAAACGCTACGAGCATTTCGCAGGTTTTGGAATTCAACAGGTTTGACGGCATTATGAAGTTGCCGCCTTTTTGTCGGTAGATATCCCATGGAGCCTGAGGACCCCGACCCGTTAAACGCTACGAGCATTTAGCAGGTCGGGCAAGTGTTCTCGTCTTGCGAGTCGGATCGATGTGGCTCTTATCGACGAAGTTTGCTTGCGATTTTGTTCGCAATGTTTGCCACGAAGCTCGCTTCTTCAAGGTGGAGCTTCAAAGCGACGCCAAAGGTCACGACAAGCGCCGTGAGGCCGCCTGCGACGATGCTGATGAGGGCATTGACGATGGAGCCGTTCATGGGCGCCACTACCATGCAGCCCTGCATCACAAGCCAGCCCGCGAAGGCGCCCGCGGCGCCAAGGACGAGCGAGCGAACGGCCGATGCGACCATGCCGCCAAAGCCAAACGCGCCAAGTCGGTGGCGCAGGTATGCGAAGCATGCTGCATCGAGTACGATGTAGAAGACCGTTTCGCTCAAAGCAACGGCGACGATGCCGAGGTGGAGCGGACCTGCGG
>CAKUEV010000058.1 GCA_934646845.1 uncultured Slackia sp. | reverse complement strand
CTGTAAGCGCCGGCTGCGAACGTAGTTGCATTTCGAAGGCCGCTGCCCGCATGGGCGGCGGCCTTTTCGTGTGTAACGTCGCCTTTGCGTTAAAACTCGCAATGCCATTGCATGAAAACGCACGAAGTGCGTACCTTCTTTTGAAAAAGTGTATACCACTTTAGAATTGACGATACGCGACCTGGGGTTTTATGGGGCGAATGCTTTCTACAACTTGAGTTTGGCGCAAAGGGTACGCACTTCGTGCGTTTTCATGCGACATGGGCTTCCGCGCGGTGGAATATGGCGGTTTCGTCGCATGCGCCGCGCGCCGGTGACGGCTTTTCAACAGCCTGCGATCACCAGCGCGTAAATACCTATGCTCTTACTTGTTCAAATATCTGCATATGAGGAAGGACGCTCATGAAAAACTTCTTCGCGCAATTGCCGTATAAAATCGGCGCTTTCATGGTCGGCCGTCGCGGCATGGATAATTTCAATGTCGCGTTGCTCGTGACTTCCGTGATCTGCATGGTGCTTGAAATCCTGTTTGGATGGCGCGTGCTTTCGTGGGCGTCGTTTATCCTGCTTATCGTATGCTGCGTGCGCTGCTATTCCAAAAACATCGCGGCACGAGAAAAAGAGAACCAGAAGTGGCTTGCAGCATCGGCGAAGCCAAAGCGTTGGTGGAATATGCTCGACACCATGTACGTGAATCGCAAGACCACGAAATACTTCCGGTGCAAAGGGTGCGGGCAAATTCTTTCTATTCCGCGCGGCAAAGGCACGATGCGCATCGTGTGCCCGAAATGCAAAACCGAGGTCATGAAGAAGTCGTAAGACGCGCTCGAGATATACGCGCTTTTGCGGTGGCTAGTTGCGCCATGCCCCAATTGCGCCAATGGTGCTTGTGACTCCAATGTATGCAATCTGGCGTTGGATAGATTTCGTCTGTTCAAGAACCTCTTGCGTTGCGTAGAGGTTCGCGTTCGCGATGCCTTTCATTTCCTGTTGGTAGCATTCGTTCTCGAAATACTGAATTGCCTGGGTGAGCGTATTGGCCTTGCCGTCGGCTACGATGCGGGCTAAAGCGTCGAGCAGCCAGGGGCTGGCGTACTTGAATGCCACGAGCTGGTGGTTTGCGAACGACTCGTAGTTGTGCCAAATTTCGTTGGCGGCTGTCTGGGCCGCCGATTTGGCCTGAGCGTATTGGCTGTCGAATTTCGCGCGAGTTTTTGGCGCGCGCGCCTTGCGGACGATGAAAATCGCAATGATGATGCCGCCGATGATAAGGGGGCCGGCGAGGAACAGCAGCGCGACAAGGTTGTCAAAGTAATCGGCAAGTGTTGGGTTCTCGATGATGACCGCCTCGTCGATGTGCGCTTGCATATAAGAAACGAACGAAGCAATCAGGCCAATGCCCAGCACGATGAGCACTATGCCTAAGATGAGGAGTGCGGGTGATTTTACGCGCTTCTCGAAGTCGGCGCGCTGTCGTTCAAGCATCTCCATCTGGGAGCATTGGGCGTTGAGGACGCTATAGTTTTTAGCTTGCGGGGCAACGTGGGCTTGAAATGCACGAAGGAAATTCGCGACGCTCTGTCGGCCTTTGCTTGCGCTGATTTCCTGGTCAAACGCCGACGGCGCGCTATTCGATTGCGCGTTTGCCTGGAGCGCGTTTCCGCATTGGCGGCAAAACTTCGCCGCGTTCTCGTTTTCTGTTCCGCAATGGCTGCAATACATGGCCCCTCTTTTCGTTGGGGATTGTTTTAACGATGCAAGAATAGTCAAAGGGCGTGTTCCTGAAAAGGGGAATAAATCGGGTAAAAAAATCGTGGAGGCATGCGCGCATAGTGCGGCCGTTGCATGCGTCTGATACGTCAGGGCTTACAATACCGAGCGAAAAGAAGCGAATCCAAATGGAGGGTCAGGCATGTATTGCACGAAATGCGGCGCGAAGCTTCCTCACGATGCGAGGTTCTGCGTGAACTGCGGAAAGCCAGTGGTGGCGGTTGCGCCCGCGGCGGCTGCTGCGCCCGCGGAGAGCGCCTCGCCGACAACTTCGTCTGAGGAAGCTGCCGCATGCGGCACCGTGCCCGCGAGGGTCGTCGAGCCGACGGTCGCGTCTTCGGCGCCTCAAAACAGCGCCTCGTCAAAGCACCCCGAAACCTTGCGTGGCGCAGTAAATGCCACGAAGCATCGCTCGCGTCGTCGTGTGCCGATGGTCGTGTTGGTCGCGTTGGCCATGGCCCTTGCCGCAGGCACCGCATACGCCGCCTACCGCGTTTACACCGATGTGTGGCTCCCTGCGCAGCAGATCCAAAACGAGCAAATTGTCGAAGCGCCCGAGGAAATCACGTATTCGGTTGAAACTCGCTCGATGGATGTGAGCGTGCCGGTCGACCCATATGATGCGCCGGGCAAACGCGAGGCGCAGAAGTGGTACTATCCGCACATCGAGGCTTCGGCGCAAAGCGATGCGGTCGACAAGATTAACGCTGCCCTCGAGGAATCCATGCGCACCGATGTCGAGAAGACGAATGCAACCCCCGACACCGCGGAAGACATGGGAGGCGCCATCGTATTCATATGTCAACAGCGCTCCATTACGCTGACCTATATCGATAACGATATCGTATGCGTGCGCGACCAGCGCTACGACACAGGATGGGGCCCGCATGGTTCGACGACGGTAACGGGGTGCGCTTACAGCTTGGAAACGGGCGACCCCGTTGACCCGATATCCGCCTTTGGCCTCACTCCTGAACAGGCGAAATCGGCTGTTGCCGATGCAGTCACCGCGTATCTCGCCACCGATCCGAGCGATCTTCTGAGCACGAACGCGGTCGTGAGGGACATTACGAATATGTGTTTGATCAGTCCCGCGACTGGAAGCGGCATTGATGTCGAAAATCCGCTTGACGGATGCTCCCATTTCTATATTGCGAGCGAAGGCCTGGTGTTTGCGACGGGGGATTACCAAATGGGCAGCTATGCGTACGGAAGGCGCGAGCTCGTGGTTGCCCCAAGCGACGGCAGCCTTGCGAAAGTCGGCGATACCGTCGCCATCGAGGCGCCCATGGGCTTTTCCGGTTCCGGGCAAGCGTCTTCGCGGTAGCGGGGTCCTATCGCGCTGCGGGTCGACTGAATGAAGAGCCGCTGCGGTGAAAGTGCGGTGCGCCTTGCGGCAATGCTCCACAAGGCTTCGCGCGCTGCGGAACGGCTACGAGCTAAGCGAACCCTGCCAGGGTTGGCCTGCGAAGCGTCTGCGCGGTTCCTAGGCAGTGTCCGCCAACTCGTGCTTTCGGTTTCGCCGAAGGCGCGTCTCGAGCGGATTGCAGCTAGGCTGCTCCCCGAAAATGACGCTTAAACGGGGTAAAATAATCGCACGATACCGTCGACCGTTGGATCCCAATATGAACGTAATTGACCAGTTGAAAACTCCGCAAGGCCGAATTCCCGTGCATGACGCTCGTCTTGTGCGGGGCGAGTCGCCGTGCCTCGAGTTCGTGCCGGCGAATGCCGCCGAGCGCTTCGCGACCCCTAATCAGGCCGCGCCGCGCTCCGCGTCGCAAATCGGCATAGAGGATCTCGCCTTTGTCGATAAGGACGGGCTGCTGCCGCTGGCCTTGCAAGTGGGTCCTTTGTTCGGGGCGGACGTGCGCGAGTCGCTTGCCGATTGGCAAAGCGCGGCGAATGTGGCCCGCGCGGTTGTCACGGTGCAGGAAGTGGTGAATGGCGGCAAACCGCTCGCGGTGTTGTGGGCCGACGAAGAATCGCAGTCGGAAGCGCTCGTCGCGAAAACCCTGGTGAAGAACGTTGAAACGGGAAACGACTTCTCGATTTTCGCTATTTCGTTCGCTGTTGATGCCGCTAGGGAAAATGGCTACGTGGCGCATATGCCAAGCATGCCGTGGTTGAAGAAATTCGTGGGCGACGAATTCGACTACGTGATTGGCGACATCGAGCACGACCCAGACGGGATCGATTATCTTACAGTCACGCTTTTTTCGTTCGAGCGCGAAATTACGCCGCTCGATTTTGCCCTGGTGCTTTCGTGCTTCTATGATGGCGCCCACGCAGACGAGCTCATTGAGCAGGCAAAAAGGAATATCGCGGGGTTTGCGGAAGAAGAAGGCGATGAAAGCGATTCTTCGGTCCAATTCGATGCGACAACTGTCGAAGGCAAGCTCGATGTGCGCGAATCGGTGCTGACGGAAGAGGACGTCGTTTCGCTGCGCCATCTGGTCCAGGCGCTGATTTCGCTGCATTTGGAAGGCGTGCGCGTCGATTTGTTCCGTTCCACTGAAGACGACGATTTCCTGAGCTTCGATACCTATCTCGCGTACCTTTGGTTTTTGTTCTCGAGAAAGCTCGGCGACGTGAAAATCGGCTATTGCGCCCGGTGCGGCAAGGCGTTTTCGCTCGCCCGTCGCCGCGGCGTGCCGAAGAAGTTCTGCAGCGAAGAATGCAAGACGGCTGCGAAAAATGACAAAACCCGTCAACTGCAAATCGATATTCGCCAGGCGTATGCGGAAGGCGATAGCGTGAGCGAAATCGCGGCTGCGTTTTTCCCGAAGCAGGCGAGCGGCGTCGCGTGCGACAAGGTTCGCCATATGCTCGCAACGTGGGTCGAGCTCAAGCATGATGTCGATGACGATATCGCCCAGGGCTCGGGCGACCTCGCGAAACGTTGCATCGTCGAAGGCGTGTTCGATCAAAAATATGTTGAGCGGCGAATGAAGGCCTTGAAGAAGGCAAGGTAGCGGCCGAAGCGGCGCCTGCGGTGTGCCGCATATAAAGCAATGCTAGGTAGCTCAATCGTCCAATCCTCGATTGAGGCAATCGCCAAATAACGCGATAGGGCCGATTCGGGCTGCCCGGCGGTCGGAGCGGTTGAGCGTCTGCTCGTCCCTACGCCTTTTCCACGTAGGTGCCCATGCTCATGCGGTACGTCGAGGTTTGGAAAGGGCTTTCGAAATACTTCGTGTTCGTCGCGGCAGAAAGCGACATGGTGTTCGACTCGCCGTCGCCCGCCGAAATCGTTGCATACGATTCGCCGCCCGTGAACGTTACCTGGTTTTCGGCGTCGTTGAGCTCGATGCTGAAATTGTCTTTGCCGAATTCGTGCTCAATTGTGCCGGTGAGGTTGCCCGAAAGGTTGACGGGCAGGTAATACTGGCCGGAAGAGCCCTTCGAGGTGTCGCCTGAGTATTTCCAATCGAGCGAATACGTAGCTGCGACCTGGCCATTTTCGCCATCGCTCGTGAATTCGATAGTCGAATTGGTTGTGCCCGTTTTGAACAGTCCACTTCCTGTATCGGTGTATTCGAATTTCTTGCCGGCGAAGTTCGTTGCCGTGTGCATGTTGGAAACCGCGGTATCGCCCGTGGGCTTCCAGCAATTGCCGTCGAAAACGAACGTGCGGGTATTGGTGGCAGTGTCGGTCGCGAACCAGAACGTATACGAAACGTCTTGCGTGGCGGTAGAGGTGTAGGCGCCGTTGCTGGAATCGAGCGTCGACGAGAAATTCGAGATTTCGTAGTCGTCATTTCCCGTGGCTTGGCTTATGCACGCCACGCCCTGCAACGGCGTGGTAGTGTTGCCGGTGATGGAGGGCCCAAGAAGGCTGACCCACGAATCTCCCTGTTTGACGTAATACGCCTCGCCCGTGAAGTCGGTCTTGAAGAAATCGTTTTCCATCGACCCCGAGAAATAGACATGGCGCGCCTTGTCGCTGCCCGTAATTGCCACGCCGATTTCGCCTGTCGATTCGTCTTCCTGCTTGTCGATCTTGAAGCTTTTCAGGTTGTAAGGCTGGGCGGTGACGTAGTCGTTTGCCACGACGCCATCGGTTACGGTCGAACTGTTCTGGAGCGCCTGGCGCACGGTATCTTCGGGCACGCTGTTCGCCATGTTGAAACAAACGACGGCCGCTACGATGATGGCCGCTACAGCGGCAACGACGCCCGCGACGATGCCTTTGCCTTTTTTGGTCGCGAGGAATTGCCCAGCGTGCGATGCGGCGGTGTTCATTCGGTACGAACTGGAGGAATTGCCTATTGAGCTGCCGAAATGAGCTGGTTCGCCGCACGTGTCGGCCGGCTCTCCGAACGCGGCGGCCGCTTCGGCCGCTTCGGGCGCACCGCTTTCTGCGTTGCTGGGCGCTTCGTTCGGCGTGGTCATGGGTTGCGTGGGCTGCGTGGCGCCCTCATCACCCTCGATGTTTCCCGTAGTGGCCGACGAAGCGTCGCTCACGTTCTTTCCGCATGATGCGCAGAAGGCGGCATCGTTCGGCAGGTCGTATCCGCAGAAGGGGCATTTCATGGTGGTTCCTTTCGTCGCCGAGCTTTGATGCTTCCATAGTAGAAACAATGTCATCTATATAAAATGGGTTTTAACCGGGTAAAAAAAACTAGTTTCAGTCGTGAGGCGCCATGGTTGCGAATGAGGATTTGCTGCTGCGTTCTGGCGATTTGACATGCGCTTTACGTGCGTCTCGCGCCAATCGGTATACTTAAATGTTACATCTCGAAATTCGAAAGGCGGAATCGCTCTATGAACTATGGAGTCATCGACGTCGGGTCAAACACCGTGCGTTTGTGCGTCTATGACGTGTTGTGCCCCGAGAAACGCAAGTTCAAAACCATCATGAATCGCAAGATCATGGCAGGTCTTGCGGCGTATATCGTCGATGGGGCGTTTTCCGATGAAGGTATAGCCGAGGCTATTTTGGCGGTGAAAAAATGCCTGAAGCGCGCGAGCTATTTGTCGCCCGATCGCGTCGACGTGTTCGCAACTGCCGTGCTGCGCAATGTTTCGAACAGCGCGCAGGCGATTGCCGCGATCGAGCAAGGTGCGGGCTGCTCGATTTCGTTGCTTTCGAACAGCGACGAGGCTCATTTGGGGTTTGTGGGCGCGTCGTCGCGTGGCGCGCTGGACAACGGCGCCCTTATCGATATTGGCGGCGGGTCCACCGAGATCACCGTTATTGAAAATGGCGTCGACGTTGCGCGCACGAGCCTGCCCCAGGGGTCGCTTTCTTCATACAAGCGTTTTGTGGGTGATATTCTGCCCACCCAAAACGAGATCTCGGCCATTCGCGCGAGCGTTCGCAGGCTTATTGCCGCCGACAAGACGGGCGCCTGCGCCGGTTTTGCTTCAGAACTTTATGGAGTCGGCGGCTCCATTCGCGCTCTTTCGGAAGTGAACGCATGGCTTGTGGCGGGCGCTTCGAGTGAGGAAATCACGCGCGACGACGTGAATCGCATGTTGCGCGACGTTGTCGAACATCGTCGCACGTTCATCGACGCGGTTCTGCATGTTTCGCCTGAGCGAATTCATACGATTGTGTGCGGTCTGGCGATTCTTGTCGAGGTCTTCGAGGAACTCGACGGAAAACGTTTGCGTATTTGCGATCGCGGCGTGCGCGAGGGGTATTTGATTGAGCGCATGCTGGGTCTTGGCGATTCCAATATGCGATAAGCGCTATTTCGACTAGCTGATCAGGGATTATAGCCAGACATTGCGTAATTTCTGATTGATAGGGAGCTGCGTCTATCTCCGATTCGGGGGAGGATGGCCCTTAATCCCCGCTTTTCATCCGCGTAGTTGCCGTTCGCCGCTTATTAGCCATGACTGCTGTTTGGGGCGGTTATTATCTTTGTATAATGTTAAACGATATAATTAATACTTATAACATTATTGATGGGATAAGGCGACTTTATGAAGTTTGGCGCGCACGTTAAAGTTATTACTCGTGATGGCATTTGCATGCTGGGGAATACCGAAAACGGGTGCATAATCGGCATAGACGACGATGCGCGCGCTTTATGCGAGAGGCTCTGCAATGAAGACATCGATTCTTCTGAGCTAAATGAAATGGATCCTTTTTTGCGGGGGCGGTTAGAAGCAAGGGATTTTTTCAAGCAAGAGACAACGCGACAAAGGCTGGAATCCCTGTATATTCACGTTACGTCGCACTGCAATCTATCTTGTCAGGGTTGCTATTCATTTGAAGAAAGCCGAAACAGGCAAAGGGATCTTTCACTGCAAGAATTCGCGGTCGCTATAGGAAATCTTGCTTCCTTGAATCCGAAACGGGTGATTGTATCGGGCGGCGAGCCATTTCTGAGAAAAGACCTACCCTCAATACTTGGAATGATTCGGAATGCGTTGCCTGGCTCATATATTGTGGTATTAACTAATGGTACCGTGCACTCAAGTGAGCAAATTGAAAAGGTTTCGCGGTACGCCGATTGTATCAGCGTTTCGATTGACTCTCCGAGTGCAGCATCTGCGTCGTTTTTAAGGCAGAATGGCGTCTTTGATGAGGCGATGCAGATGATTAGCATTGCGAAAAAAACGGGTGTTTCTGTAAATATATTGCCGACATTACATGCGAAGAATATTCATGAGGTTGAGCGCTTTAGCGCTCTTGCGGACGCGTTGGGGTGTTCAATAAGGTTTAGTTTGCTTGCTTGTGATTTTTGTGAAAGCGAATACGCCAGCTTTGCTCTTGAGGCAAAAGACCAAGAAATACTTGCCCTGAAGGCGTTTGAAATAGGTGGCATTTCTTTTGCGGAGGGGTTGCGCGCTGGACATGGTTTGAGAGCGAGGGGTATTTGTGGCCTGGGTCGAACGACGCTGAGTATGGCTGCAAATGGAAATATATATCCTTGCCATATGCTTCATAGGGACGAATACGTACTGTGCAATGTGATGGATGGGCCGATTGCCGAGCGCATCGAGGCATCACTTGAGAGTGTTGGCTTGGCCGAATTGTCTGTAAGTAATATTGAAAAATGTAGCAAATGCGATTTGGCTTTTCTGTGCGGTGGTGGTTGTCGAGCGCGTGCGTTTCAAGTCAGTGGCGATGTATGCGCGTGTGATCCATATTGCGTGTTGCATCATGGGTACCAGGATTTATGCCTGAAGCAGATACGAAAAATGATTGGTGAAAGGCTGGTGAGAAATGATGCTGTTTGAGTTCGACGCTGAGACTATGAGCCTTTGTGCTGTTATTGGGCCGATTGTTCTTGGTTTTTAGACGTGCCTAACGAGAAGGGGTTAAGGAATGGCCGGAGAAGAAGTAAAAAAGTTGGAAGACTCCTTATCGCGAGTCAGGAAACTGTGCTGCACTGCGCAAAGAGGCTGTATTTTGGCCGCTATCGTAGTGTTTGCTTTCGCGGCAGTTGCCCTGGGCACTTTGTGTTTCAATGTCGCTGATTTGCTTAGTATCTGTTCTGGTTGTTTTTTCCTCATTATGGCGGAAACGGTAATTATTACAGCTGCGCTTTTCTTCGCAGGCGTTGCGCAAGGCCATTCGCCCTTCTCGTTAAAGCAGGTATACCTTATTCGAGTTGAGGCATTCTGTTTTCTCATGCTCGCCTTTTGTGATCTGCTTTTTTCGTCGACCACGCTATCCGCCTTGCAGTTTCTTTTCGGCATGGATGTTGGCATGGTAAGCGAGGACAGCCTGTTGGCTTCCCATACTGCTAAAATCAATTTCGGATACATGATAGTCGCGATTCTGCTTTATTGTTTTTCGATTATTTTCAAATATGCCGACTTGTTGCAAGAAAACGCTGATGATACTTTATAGCCATTATGCCTATCGTATTAAGACTTGATCGAGTCATGGCCGATAGAAAAATATCGCTTAATGACTTGGCTGAACAAATCAATATTGCCCCGGCCAATTTGTCGAGAATTAAAACCGGCAAAATTAAAGCGGTACGTTTTTCGACGCTTGAAGGCATCTGCAAAACACTCCAGTGCCAACCAGGGGATATCCTCGAGTATATTGAGGAAGATGAGTACGTTCGTTTGTTTGGCGAACAAGAATTTAAAACTTCAAA